>QKMY01000050.1 GCA_003242895.1 Candidatus Margulisiibacteriota bacterium | reverse complement strand
ATAGGGAGCGACTCGTCCCTATTATAATCATCCCAATAGGGATACTTTATTGCCTGAACTCAATGTTTATCAGCGCTAAAACTCATAATTAGAACTGCTGGATTGCTATTTTCGGTCAGGTTTTAATTTGATTTGACACGCCATTTCTTCTATAAATATGAATTATGAATTTACTTGAAATTCCTTTTAAAATTTCCACTTAGCAAAAATATCGGAACATTTAAAAATAAAAATGCAAATTATTTTCCATAAATCCCGATAAGAAATGTAATGCAGGGAAATTGTTTCAAAACCTGTTAGATGAGGAATAATAAATATAATCAATAAAATAATTAGCAGGGGGTGTTTATCCTGAGTACAATTAGCGGAGCTTATAACTCTTGTAAGAATATGTTGCTTTATAATTGCAAAGCAGCCGGACAAGGTGATGAAATTGAGAAAAATGTATCAGCAAAATCCGAAAAGAAAGACACTGCGAATGTCCCTTGTCAGATAAATAAGCAGGATATTGTGTCTATGTTGGATTATTACCGGAGGCCATTTAATATTTCCGCAGTGGATGTCGATGAATTTTGTGCAAAAGCTGAAAATGCCTCCTCGGCTATAATTAACGAAACGGCTTCTATTAAAGTGCAAATTACAACCTCTGAACCTAAACCCAAAAAGCCTGAAGAAACAACAAAACCATCGTATATAAAAGGTGCTCTCCGAGCCATGTTTTTACCTTTCACTTTCATTCTTAACAGCCCGGTTGTCAAACCGGCCCTTGATAAACTTTGGGGTCAGATAAAATCGAAAGTTGCTCCAGTTCTAGGTACTCTGGCAAGCACATTGAAGCCTGTAACTGACTTTGTACGTAAAGCTATTTCGTGGGGTGATGGTGTTATAGGGTCCATAGTTAACTTTTTTTCACAATCACCAGCTAGAACAGACGATAAGAAAAAAGAAGCGCCTTCTGTCGTTGATCCTGTACCTCCCGGCACCAATGATGCCGATATAAAAGATAAGGAATTCAGTGATTCAGAATTGCAAGGCTTCAAAAAAGCATTAAAAGGGCTGCCAGATGATAAATTTGCTGAATTGGATAAAACTTTATCAGATGTTAAGGCAAAGGGCTGGGCTGATGAGTCAACGATGAAATCCGTTGCTGCTCAGCTGGATATCAGTTATTTTAAAATGGCGTTGAAGTTAGGGGCTTCGCTTACCTGGACGAATGAGAAAAAAACGGAATTGTTTAATCATCTGCTTAAACAAGTAGATGATATGTTCAATGAAGTCAAAAGGGAGCGAGACTGATCCGTGAATTTTGAAGTGTTGCAATATAGTAGATTGATACTACACTGTCATTGATTTTGGGAAATATAGTTCGCGAGCATTCCGAATTCTTTAACAGAAAGCCGTTCACCTCTAATTGTCGGAGAAATATCATAAGCTTCCAAGGCCCGCTTAAAAATCTCAGCTAATTTGCCGGTTTTTTGATAATTTTTGACGGCGGTGAGTATAGTTTTTCGTCTTCCCCAGAAAGATGCATGGACGAGGTCAAAAAAAAGAGTTTCATCGGCGACTTTGACTTTCGGCAAAGAACGGGGAGTTAATTGGATGAAAGCTGACTCGACATTAGGCACTGGCCTGAAACAATTTCTGCTCACGTTAAATAGTTTTTTTACTTCGAAATGGTAGTCGGCGAAAATTGTGAACGAGCCATAAGTTTTATTGCCAGGGGAGGCTACCAATCTATCTGCTACCTCTTTTTGAACCATGAGATAGATGTCGGAAACCTTGTCTTTATGGTCAATTAATTTTTCTATAATTGGCGTGGTAATATAGTAAGGTATATTTGCGATAACTTTGAACTTTATGTCTTCCTCAGGGATTGGGAACGGCAACAACATGAAGTCACCTTCGATAAGTGTCGTATTCCTGAGCTCCGGTACAAGCCTGATTTTGTTTTCGGAATAAACATCTTTATCAATTTCGTAACTGATTACGGAATGGGCAAATTTATCAATCTCTCTTGTTAGGGCGCCTCTCCCGGTACCAATCTCTATGACATGTTCTTGTGGCGATATTTTTGCTGAAGTGACAATTTTCTTTAAAATATTTTTATCTATTAAAAAATTTTGACCATATCGTTTTTTTGCGAATGCCATAGTTATCTACTTTTTAAACCGTGTTGCCAATTTGAGTGCTTCTATCATGCTTGACGGATTGGCAATGCCTTTTCCTGCTATATCGAAGGCCGTTCCATGATCGACAGAAGTCCTGATGATTGGAAGTCCTAAGGTTACATTGACTGCACTGTCAAAGGCGAGCATTTTGACGGGTATTAATCCCTGATCATGGTACATTGCAATAAACATATCATAATATTTGAGATTATTGGCAGTGAACAAGGTGTCGGCTGGAAAAGGACCGGAAATTTTGATGCCGAGATGCTGTGCCTGTTTTATTGCCGGTACAATACTTTCCTCTTCTTCTTTTCCGAAAAGGCCACTTTCTCCGGCATGCGGGTTCAAGCCTGCAACTGCAATTTTGGGGGTTTTGATCCCAAGGTTCAATAATGCGTTGTATGCGAGATATATTTTATCGAATAGCAGATTTTTGTTTATCTGTTCCGCTACTTTGATTAAAGGAATATGCGTCGTGACGAGGGTCACGTTGATTTTTTCGGAGAAGAAGGCCATTGCGTAATTGGCTGTCTTTGTTTTCTCGGCAAGGATCTCTGTATGCCCGTCATATTTAAACCCGGCTTTTTGGATTGCGTACTTTGATATCGGTGCAGTTACAATGGCGTCAATATCACCTGCTAAGGCAAGTTCAATCGCTTTGATGACGTATTCTACCGAAGCTTTTCCAGTTTCGGAGTTGATCTGACCAAAAACTATGGAAGAGTTCTTCAGGTTCTCAAGATCGAGGATGTTGAGAACGTAAGGTTTTTGGGAAATATCATAAATCGATTTTACACTATGAACAGCAATTGGTACGCGGAGGAATTTATCAATTGCCTTCTCGATTACCTGGTAATCGCCAATAACAACAGGAATACAGTCTTTGAAGGTATCTGCCCGGTTAAAGGTTTTGACGATGACCTCCGGACCAATTCCAGCGCCGTCGCCCATAGTTATTCCAATAATTTTTTTCGATGAAGCTTGAGTCATAATACTCTCTATTCCTTAATTTTAGATCATTTTATCATGATTCGTTCTATTTTGCATGGTTGATATGTTTAAGCATAAAAGTTACTCAGAAATATAATAACTGTTTTTAGGTTTTTTTTTGAAGATGGCTTTTAATACATTGATGGGAAATTCCCGGTGATGTATTATATTGGCATAGCATACAAAATGGGTGGGGATAGTATGGAATTGTGACTTTATTGGACCAATATTTATTATAATCAAGAATGCTTTTTCGAGTACATTAATAAAACAAAGTGACCAAATAGAGTTCTTGTACTTTATGACCGGGGGCTTTCGAATAATGTACTACTATTACTAAACGGAGCGATATATGAAAGAACTGAATTTTAATACGAAAGCGGTCCATGGAAAAATAAATAAGAAGGATATTCATAATTCTATTAAATATCCGATATATGCAAGCGCAGCGTATGCATTCGAGAGCGCAGAAGAAATAGAAGCTGTATTTAGAGGTCAGAAACAGGCACACGCTTATACTCGAGTAACTAATCCCACTGTTGAAGCGTTTGAGCTGAAGATGACTGCGCTTGAGGACGGATTCGCTTCGATTGCTGTTGCTTCAGGTATGGCTGCTATTACCAATACTTTTTTTGCTTTACTCCAGCAAGGCGACAAGATTATTGCCTCAAACGGACTTTTTGCGGGAACATATTCGTTGCTTAAGAATACTTTGCCGCGACTTGGGATCACTACCAGTTTTGTTGATATCAATGACCTTGATAGCATCAAAGCTTTGATCGATGAGAAAACAAAAGTTATTTTTTTTGAAACTATAGCTAATCCTAAAATGAATATTCCGGATATTCAGGCTATTGCGGATATCGCACATGCCAATAATCTTGTTGTCATAGCGGATAGCTCTCTTACCTCGCCATACTTATTTCAAGCTAAAAATTATGGCGTTGATGTTGTAATCCATTCCAGTACTAAGTTCATCTCCGGCGGCGCTACCAGTATCGGCGGAGTCATAGTTGATCTAGGGACCTATAATTGGACGAAATACCAAGGCCTTGGAAAATTCTGTCAGCTAAAGGAATGGGCCTTTATTTCCAAATTAAGGAAGGAGATATATAAAGACCTGGGATCCTGTTTATCTCCACAGAGTGCTTTTTTGCAAAGTATTGGTCTGGAAACTTTATCGCTCAGAGTTGAACGCTGTTGCAATAATGCTTTTGATGTTGCGCGATACCTTGAGTCACATGAGCAGGTTAACCGTGTAAATTATCCAGGACTCACGTCATCACCCTTCCACGAACTGGCGAAGAGGCAATTCCGAGGATTATTTGGCGCTGTTTTTACTTTTGAGCTTGATAGTAAAGATGCATGCTTCAAATTTTTGAATAAACTAACTATTATTAAGCGTGCCACAAATCTTGGTGATAATGCATCTCTGGCAATACATCCACATTCAACTATCTATGTTGATTGTTCCGATGAAGAAAAGAAACTTTTGGGTATTGATGATAAGGTTATTCGCTTATCTATCGGAATTGAAGATCGTGAAGACATTATTTACGATATAGGTCAAGCTCTTTGCTAAGAAGATAATTAAAGTATTTGATATTTATGGGGCTTATTGAAGTAATGATGGAGGCAGTTATGGTCGATGTAGGTTTAAGTGACGAGCAATTAGAACGTTATCGCAGGCATATCTTATTGCCAAATGTCGGGGTAAAAGGTCAGAAAACGATATTGGCGTCCAAGATATTGATTATTGGGACTGGCGGGCTCGGTTCTCCTATCGCGATGTATCTGGCAGCGGCTGGTGTTGGAACGTTAGGGATTGTTGATGGCGACGTTGTCGATTGTTCGAACTTACATCGTCAGATAATACATTCAACTACTGATATAGGAAGATCAAAAGTAGATTCGGCAGAAGAGACAATCAAGGCAATTAATCCTGATGTTAAGGTTATAAAATATAATACTAGAGTAACTTCCAGTAACATTATCGATGTTATAAATGAATATGATTTTATCATTGATGGGACAGATAATTTCCCTTCAAAGTTCCTTATAAACGATGCTTGTGTTCTCGCAGGAAAGCCTTATTCGCATGGCGGTATTCTCCAGTTCCAGGGACAGACAATGACAGTGCTTCCGGGAGAGACAACCTGTTACCGGTGTGTCTTCCTGCATCCACCGTTACCTGATGCGGTACTTAATTGCAGGGAATCCGGCGTTCTCGGGCCAATCGCCGGAATGCTCGGTACAATTCAGGCTACTGAGGCTTTGAAGTATGTTCTCGGAGTTGGAAAACTACTCACGAACACCTTGATGACTTTTGATGCGCTCGACATGAGATTCCGGTCCGCTTCAGTACCTAGAAATAGGAATTGTCCGATTTGCAGCAAGCATCCGACAATTACTACTCTTATCGATTATTAAAAAAGCTGGCAAATTTAATAAGACGGTTAGCGTACGCTTGCAAGTGCATCAGGTAACGAGAGCTGGTTAGTATAAAGGGCTTTTCCCACTATACAGCCTTCGAGATTATCCAAATTAAGTTTGGTAAGCGCTGTGATATGTTCAATCGTGGCTACTCCACCGGAAGCGATCACTTTGATTGAGAGCCGCTGCGCGAGATCTTGTAACGCTTCATAATTAGGACCGCTCAACATGCCGTCTTTGGCTATGTCAGTATATATGATTCGTTGGGCGCCATATTTTTCCATGGTTTGCGCTACCTGGAGGGCGCTTATTGTCGTAATGTCTGTCCATCCTGAAATGGATATTTTTCCGTCTCTAGTGTCGAGACCTATGATAATCTGCTTGCTGAATTCTTCGAGTGCTTTTTTTGCAAATTTCGGGTCTTTGATAAGTGATGTTCCCAGAATTACTCTTTGAGCCCCGGCATCTAGTGTTTTTGTTATGTCTTCTCTTGTTCGGATACCGCCTCCGACCTGGACTGGTATATTGATGCTGTTAGCTATTTTTTTTATAATTTCCGTGTTAGCAGGATGACCTGCTTTTGCACCGTCAAGATCGACGATATGAATTCTTGTCGCACCTTGATTTTCCCATTTTTGCGCGACACTTACCGGGTTATTATCAAATACCGTTTTTTTTTCGTAATCCCCTTGGATCAGGCGAACACATTTGCCATCTAGGAGGTCTATCGCCGGAATAATTTCGAAGTCATTCATAATTTTGGTCCCTTCAGTACTCTTAATTTCATCGATACTATTTTTTTTAAAGAGCGGGCAAACCATTTCTTATTTACCCCATTAAACAGTTAATAGCGAAATTGTTGAGGATTCTCTGCCCTAGCCGCCCGCTTTTCTCAGGATGAAACTGTATTCCGTGAATGTTGTCATGATGCACACCTGATACAAACTCATAGCCGTAATTAGTTGTTGCTGAAATGATATCTTCATTGGATGTTGCCGCATGGTATGAATGGACGAAATAGAACATGTCCTCATTTTGTATTCCACAAAAAAGTTTATTATCTTTTTTGAGTGATACTGAATTCCAGCCCATGTGCGGCACTTTAAGGTTTGCTGGCAAATTGTGGAAGTGTATGACATCCCCGGGAAAAATTCCCAGGCCCTGGTGAGTTCCTTTTTCATAGCCTTTTTCAAATAAGATCTGCAACCCTACGCATATGCCAAGATATTGCTTGCCAGCTTCGATTTGTTCAAGGAGCGGTTTTATTAATCCTTTGGTTTTCATATTGTCCATAAGAGCACCAAAAGCTCCAACTCCAGGGAGTATGATCCCAGATGACTTTTCTATTATTTCAGGGGAGTCGGTTATTATAGCCGGATGCCCCAGGATTTCTAATGCTTTGTATACACTTCTCAGGTTTCCCATCCCATAATCAATTATTGCTATATAGTTTTTGTTCATCGGCTTCCTTTATTAATTAATCGCTCCATTTTTATCCGTATGTTACATCCCTAATGAAATAGCGCCCAGGATTCCTGCATCGGTCCCTAGTTGTGCCGGTACAACTGGAGCAATGCTATCAACATTCATCGTACAACGTTTATTTATAGCATTCCTGATTTCATCAAAAAGTATTTCACCTATTTGTGATACGCCGCCGCCTATAACGATTAATTCCGGATCGAGTATATTAATAATGTTCACAAGGCCAATCCCAATATAATAAGCATTCTCTTTTATCTGCTCTAAAGAAAACTTATCTCCTTTTTTTGCTGCTTCGCTTAAAGTTTTTGCGTCTATTTTATCAAGTTCGCCATCAACCAGATCAATCAGAATTTTGGCTTCGGCCGTTAGCTTTGCTGATTTTTTTAATTTGCCGATAGCCCTGGCTGCCATGGCCGGACCGGATGCATACGCCTCAAAGCAGCCTGTATTTCCGCATCCGCATCTTGGTCCCTCGGGATTGAAGGTCATATGACCTACTTCACCTGCGCTATTGTTAGAACCATGATAGAGTTTGTTATTTAGAATAATTCCTGCTCCGACGCCTGTACTTATTGTAATAAAAAACATATTGGAGCTGCCTTTGCCTGCGCCCAGTTTGAACTCTCCTAAAGCTGCTGCGTTTGCGTCATTTTCAATAATAATATTTGTATCAAAATGGGTTTTTAGTATTTTCTTAAGTGGTATATTATTCCAATCTGCTAGATTCGGAGCTTTATAGACTTTGCCTTTCTCAGCGTTTACATGACCCGGAACTCCGATACAAAGAGAACTGATCTGGCTTTTTTCAATCTTAAGGTCAGAGAGGAGATTTTCGATAGAATTAACTATTCTTGAAATAACAACATCCGGTCCTTTTTCAGCAAGAGTTGGGATGTTTAGTTGATTTAGTACTTTTCCTTCTTTTGTCGCTACCGCAGTCGCAATTTTTGTGCCACCAAGGTCTACTCCAACAATATATTTATCTGTCATAAGAAAAAAACTCCTTTTTAATAGTCAAATATTCTAGCAAATATCTGCTGAGTTAAACCATGTCGGACGTAGATAAGAAATACACAAAATTTATTCATAAATCCACACTGAATTGTATGATTACTTTAGATATTTTGCAATATTTTTTTTAGTGATTGCTAATCTAACTGGGTAGAGCTTTCTATCGGACAATAATTGGCTTTATTCTCTGTGATTTTTCTTTCTTTTGCAACCGTTCGCAATAGTGCAGCGTTTTTGCTGATTAATAACTGACATATCGCATCGCTAACCCAATAATGATATGTTAAATGAGAATACTCTATGATATAATAAAATTTACATGCCTCCAAATTGATATCTTTTGATGAAATTTAAAAATTAAGACAATTCTAAATTATGTATAATTATAAAAGGTAATAATATGCGTTATATCAAATTATTTTCATTATTATTTGTATTTTTTACATTCGCGCATTTCTCTGTAAACGCTGATACTGTCAGCGCTAATTTTAGTGGCTTTGCAACAGCAAGTAATGCGCTTCCCCGAGGCTATCAAAAGGCATTGGTTTATACGTTTACACTGGAAGGGACGCTTGAGGATGCTAAAATATCTTCAATTACAATTACAAATAATGGCTCTGTTGCTTTTAGTTCGTCTGGAATTTCAAAGGTAGAGCTAGAGTATCAGGTTGATAACGGAGCCCTCACGCCTCTTAGTTCTACGTCTTTTGATGCTAATCCTGCCAATAGCTGTACCTTCACTTCTTTTGGAGATATAGCCTTTGTTGAAGTAGGTGATAAAAAGACTTTTTATTTTTATTATACTGTCGCTAATAATGCCACACTAGAGTCAACTGCCAATTTTAAATTAACAGCTATTCAGGATTCTCAGGGAAATACCGTTAATATCGGCAATCCTCCGGAGAAACAATTTGCTATATCCGGCATTGAAGTGGCGCTTGATAAATCATATACGCCCAAGATCGTAATTCCTAATCAATCGAAGGTGCCTTATGCATATCTGAGCATTAAACCGAGAGGTGAGAGTTTTACCGGAGATTTTAAGCTTAAAATCTATAATGATGGAAATAACTTTGATAAAGATAAGACTAATGACGGTATAAATAAAATCTATTTTTACGAAGACAATGGTCCTAATATAGGGGTTTTTGAGGCTGACGAAAGTAATGGAGACGCGTATATACCGATCGCGGGTACAGAAAGTGGCGATAATGGCAATATTATTAATAATGCTTCAACAATTGAAATCACTGGGCTTTTTGGGACACTGGATAAAGGTGTAACCCGGAATTTTTTTGTTGTTTATGATATAGGCAATAAGACGAGTATCGGTGACGGGAAAAAGATTTTTTTTCAAATCAAATCACTGTCAGTCCTTGGAGTTGCCAGTGGACTCGATGTCAGCATGATCGGGCAGCTACCTGTACAGCCTGATGATAGTCGGTATGCCGCAAAGCTCGGTGGTCTGCGATTGGATGAATTTGTCTCAATCCTTTCCCCAGGAAATATCGGGGCTGGAGATAATGATTTTCCGGTTGCAAGATTTAGTCTTTCCGGCCAGGAAATATCTTTGGCATTGAGTGAGTTAACCTTTGCAAATTCAGGTAGTATTCCTTATGTCACAGAAAAAAATCAAAAAAACGGTGTAACCCTTGTCAGTCTCTATAGAGATACAGATAGAGATTATTTCTTCAATGGTCCAAATAATGAAGAATTGATAACGGCATGGGAATTAGGGACAAAGAATGTTCACGGTGAATCTAATTTACCAAACAGAGTTAATGTTACCGGACTTAACCTTTTTATCCCGACAACAAATTATTCTTCTACAAATGGTGATGATGAATTAGAAAAGCAGGAACGGTTTTTTCTTGTTTATTCATTAGGTGATGATATTTCTGTTGCTCCGTCATCGTCTTCCGATGTGGCTGCTAATATCAAGGATGCGAGGGCAACAACGAATTATATAAACCAGGATGTTTTTTTAAGCGGAGAACAAGATACCTATAATATTTCTATCCCTGTTAAGTATACCAATATAGCTATCAGTGAGATTGAATCAATAGCACCGGCTAAAGTTTTTGAATTGTCTGATTCAGTACCGTTAATTGCGTATACTTTGGAAAGCAAATCAGATTTAAATAATGTCGCAGTTAAGTTGTTAAGTAATCAGAATGCTTTTTATGATAATAATAAAGGGATTACTTACATCAAATTATATCGGGATAATGGCAACAATGTCCTTGATGCAAATGATATTTTGGAAGGCTCGATAATTAAGTTCGATAGCACGCTAAAAACTAATCTGCCGAGTGTTAATCTAAAAGCTAATATTCCTACCCGTTATTTTGTCGTGGTTGGGCTTGGGAGTGATTCTCAGTCAAATATGAACTTTCAAGTAGATAGTGTTGTTTCAAGCGGAAGTAGCTTTGTTCTTCCATCAGGGATTTTTCCGCGGCCGCAGAGCCCGATTCAACTTGCCGTTATCGATAATAAAGTTAAGATTACAAATGTCTATTCTTCTGCAAATGTTATTGATAACTCTCACAGTTACTATGTGAATATCGGTATCGAAAACAATAACACTTTTTCTGTTACAATAAATGAGGCTGGTCCGGTTTTTTATAAGGATAGCATTTCCGGACAGGATATTTCTTACGAGTATGCGGCCTCTCCCACATTTGCTCCTTTAAGTTTGAATGCCGGTAGTTCGACTACCGTATCGTTCCAGATAAGCACTACTAAAATACGTACCGCTGGAAATGTAATCATCGATGCCTTCTGCAAATATTACTCCAGTGTAATAACGCTTAATTCCACAATAACTAGACACAAAGATAATGTTGGGGCCTTAACTGCCGCATCAAATACTGCTTTTCATTGGAATACTACGGTACCGCTAGATATACATTATGCGTATCCTGCCTATATTAAAATCATAAAAAGCCTGGTTAATGGTGTTCTCACTCAAGTCTTTGATAAATCAGTCTTATTTCATGATTCTTCGTTACAGATAGAATTTAATGATAATGGTAAAGCTATTAATGGGAATTTGATTAAAGTTATCCTGAATGGTGAAGAACTAAATCACGATACGACCAGTACGAATTATTTTTTATATTCTGAAACAACAGGGATCTTAACTATTTCTACTATCGGGAATAAGGATGGGATACTGCAGCTAAAAGTTAAAGATACCGCCGGTAATCAGTTAGATGATTTTAATTTTAGCTTTCTTGTGAGTAATGGTTCTAATGCTGATCCAAAAATAAGTAATTTGCTTGTATACCCGAATCCTTATCATTCTGGGGCCGGAACTAAATTGAAGATAGGCTTTACGCTTCTTTCACCTGCAAATGTGACGTTCTATATAGTTAATGCAGTTGGCGGTGTCATCTGGGAAAAAACTGTTAATAACCTTAATTATGGATATAATATTATTGATTACGATGGATTAGTTGGCGCAAATCGTTCAATTCCTTCCGGTGCTTATCTTTTATATGCAATTGCTGAAAATGGTTCAGATATAAAATCCAAGATAAAGACGAAATTGGCAGTATGGTAAAAGGTGATATTGAGTGAAAAAGTTAACTTCTTTATTAATCGTTATTTGTGTTTTGAGTATGAACAATGTAGTGGCCTGTCCGCGAGAAGAATTGCCGGATGTAAACAAGATTATTATAGGGGCATCTAATATTGCAAAGGGGAAGACCTATACCTCAGATATCGGAGATATATTTGGCATCTATGCTAATCCTGCAGCTATTGGAAGTATTAAGGGCCTAGAGTTAACGACGATGTATTCGAACTATCTCTCTAATTATCAGTATTACGTATTGGGAGGGACAATTCCATATAATAATTTTGTTATCGGCTTAGGATATTCCGGTTATTCAATGGATGGTATTCCTGAAACTGATTTTTCTGCTGAAGAAAATAGAATATTCAAGACTGGAACTAGTTTTAGCAGTGGCGAACGATCTTTTATGATTAGTCTGGCAACTGCGCTCAATGAAACTATATTAAGAAGGGTCTATTTGGGAGCCGGATTAAAAGTAATTAATCAGTTTGTAGATGGCAATCAACGTTTTGGGTATGGAGTAAATGGGGGACTCATTATTCCTCGTTTTGTATTCGATGATCTTGATGTCGGATTGGTAGGTTTTAATATCATCAAATCCAAATTAAAATGGACCGGAAGTAACGAGGAAGAGGTTGTTGAATCGCGTTACAGGTTTGGCGCTTCGTATAGCATTGCTCCTTCATGGAAAATTTTTGGCGATTTTGAAAAGGATAAAAACTATTTTGGCACAAGCTATACATTTATTGATAAATATCTGCTTAAGGCAGGAATTGCAGATAAGTCGTATATGCTTGGTATGGGTATCAACTTTGACAAGCTGAGCGGCTTTGATTTTGACAATGTAGTGTTGGATTATGCCTTTGAGTATAATGATGACTTATCTGCGTTACCCGGTGCGGCTTATAATCATTATTTTTCAGTTTCTTTTTACCATGGCGGCGAATCATTCAGACCTACCTTGGACACAAACAAGCCTTATATTATAACCGATGAACCCTTTTATACTTTATCCGGCAGAGCACAGGACAACGCTACTATTTCAATATACCGGAATGAAGTTCTGGTTGATCGCGTTAGTGCCGATGATTTTGGAAAATGGGAAGCTCAAATACCTCTTGATAATGGAAACAATATCCTTTATGCTAGAGCTCAAGAGAAAAATAAAAATATAAGTCAAACAACCTCCAAATTAATAATCAGAAAGAAATAATCAATGTCTTTAAATGAAAAGTTGGAACAAAAAGTTTTTCCTTTTGTGGAAAAGCCTGCGCGTTATAATAATAATGAACTGAATAGTATCCACAAAGATTGGGATATAACTGACGTGAAACTTGCCATAAGCTATCCTGATCTCTACGAAATCGGAACTGCTAATTTGGCAATTCAAATATTCTATCATATTGTTAATTCTTTAGATTACGCATTGATGGAACGAGTTTATTCACCCGCGGCTGATTGCGAAAAACTTCTTAGAGATGAGAATATCCCATTATTCTCTCTCGAATCCAAGCGGGCAGTCGGGGATTTTGATTTTCTGGCAATAACCCTGCAGACAGAATTGATTTATACTAATGTTTTAAATATTCTGGAACTTTCAAATATCCCATTCTATTCCAAAGATAGAGATGATACGTACCCGATTATTTTCGGGGGAGGAGCCTGTTCTTTTAACCCTGAGCCGATTGCTGATTTTTTTGATTTTTTTGTGATAGGAGAGGGGGAAGAGATTTTTGTTAAGATTGTCTCGACCTATAATGAATTAAAAAAATTAAATAAATCGAAACATGAAATTCTGGAAGCATTAGCGAAATATGACGGAATATATGTTCCATCATTTTATAACGTATCATATGATGAGGCTGGTTTAATTTCGGAAATAGAACCGATCAATGAGAATGCTGGCAAACAGGTAGTACGGACATATATCGAAAATATGGACCTCATTAATTATCCTTGTAATCCTATAGTTCCCTTTGTAGAGGTTGTACACGATAGAGCTATTGTTGAGATAATGAGGGGCTGTAGCCGGGGATGCAGGTTTTGTCAGGCGGGCTATACGTCAAGACCTGTAAGAGAAAGATCGATTGATGCGGTTATTCCATATGCAAAGCAGCTCGTGAGTAATACCGGATATGAAGAGTTATCTCTTATTTCCTTATCGAGTTCTGATTACAGTGCGATAGATGAGGCTGCAGTGAAGCTTACCCGTTATCTGGACAATAAAAAAGTTTCGCTTTCTCTTCCTTCGCTTCGTGCTGATAATCTTAGCAAAAGCCTTTCAACGCAGTTAACGATGATCCGAAAAACCGGATTTACGATTGCTCCGGAAGCCGGAAGTCAGAGACTACGGGATATTATTAATAAGAATCTATCGGAAGAAGAAATTCTTCAGGCAGTGCGTACTATTTTTTCTGTTGGAGTAGAAGCAGTTAAGTTATATTTCATGATTGGTCTTCCATTTGAAACCGATGATGACATATATGATATCGGTCTGTTGGCGCGTAAGATTATCGATGTCTCGAAAACGATTCCCGGTCATAAGTTAAAGCGAATCGTTGTTAATGTATCTTTTTTTGTTCCAAAAAGCCATACGCCATTTCAGTGGGCTGCTATGATTACCGAAGACGAAATATGGCGTAAAGTGAAAATCCTGAAGAATGAACTACGGCATCCGAGAATTGATTTTAAATATCATGAAGTTCATACGAGTGTTTTTGAAGGAATATTAGCAAGAGGCGATCGTCGGTTAGCCAAAGTAATCGAAAAGGCCTTTAAACTTGGATGCAAGTTTGATGCCTGGCGAGAGCATTTTGATTTTAATAATTGGACAAAAGCCTTTCAAGAATCAGGTATTGATTATTCGTTCTACGCCCATAGGGAACGAGGCCTCGATGAGATATTGCCATGGGAGCACATAAGTTCAGGAGTGAGCAAAAAACACCTTGCCAATGAGTCACAGAAATCATCACGTGGTGAAACAACGGATATTTGCAGTCAAAATTGTAAGAAATGCGGAGTATGTTAATGAAGTACAATTTGGTTTTTTCTAAAGGTTATGAAGTGCGTTACATTTCTCATCTGGACTTGATGCGGACATTTGAACGGGCACTCAGACGCTCAGATCTTCCTTTGCAATATTCTGCCGGGTTTAATCCAAGGATTAAGATGTCTTTTGCTTTGCCTCTGCCTGTAAGTATTGAAGGGGAGCTCGAATTAGCATCGTTAGAGCTCTCTGCTCATATTTCGCCTGAAACTATAAAGTCAAAATTAAATCAAGCGCTCCCGACTGGAATTTCTATTATTAAATGTTTTCTTGATATCGAATCTAGTTCCTTGAGTACTCAAATTACTGCTGCGGCATACGTCGCTTATTACCGTGACGAAGTTGACGGCAGCTATTTAAATAGTATGCTTTCTCAAAATACATTAATATATCAAAAAAAGTCAAAGAAAAAGACCAGGGAAATAGATTTAAAAGAATATCTTTATCATTGCAGTTTTTCCCCGGAGTCAATTAATTTCGAGGTAAAAGCAGGGAATGAGATCAATATCCGGCCAAACGAAGTTTTATCATTATTACAGCCCAATATTGTACCAACAAGGATTATCAGAAAAAAATTATATACTGATCACGCTTAACCTCAAATAATTAATCTTTTTTCAATAAGAAAACAATATGTTTAGAATCAGCTTATTGATGGAACAATACTACTATCGGGAGTTTTTAAATTGAGGAGGATTATTATGCAGACAGGTCCTATGAATTCTTTTGGTGTTAATTATAATAATTATGATAGATTCAATAAAAAAAACGATCAGTTACTGGAAAAAGATTTACCTCAAGCTGAGGGGGCTATTTTAGACGATAAGACCTTACTCAATAACTCAACTATAAAAAACGTGCCGGAAATGGAATCAACCCAAGGCTTGCTAATTGCATCTGCAGTAGAAGTCGGTACTATACTGAAAAAAGAATCTGACAAAAAAAATAAAGTTGAAGAGGATAGCATTGCAAGTGATGTTGATACCTCTGAAATGGTTGATAATAGCGAAGAAATAATTAAAAACGAGAAAGACATAATTGAAGATATGAGAAAAGCCATATCGAAAAGCACAGGGAAAGTAGCAAGAAAAGTTAATAAGTCTGCCTTTAAATATATGTCAGAAAAAAATCATTGGCTAAAAGATGAAGCAAAAAGCGAAGCCGAAGAGTTTTTTACTATTAAAGTTCCAAAAGTTATGGCTCGTGAGCTCAGCAAAATTCTTAATCAAGCATTAGGATTATCTCCTGAAGGCGATGAAAACTCTGACTCCAATAATAGTGTCGCTTAAGAAATATTTCCCTTTATAATATACTTTATTTAAACATGGTTTCTTTTTTCGAGAGCCATGTTTTTTTGTATGTTACTACCAACAAAAAGATCCCAAAAGATAATCGGATTAATAACTTTCGTTGTTATCTGATAAGCTTTTCCATAGATGTGTCTAAGATTTAATTTATTTGATATTATTTAATTTTTTTTCTAAAAGGGTAGTTAAGGTGTTTCATGGTAATTAAGGGATAATTTTGTCTTTTTATAAAATATAGTTTTAAGAATATAAGAGAATAACAAAGAAATAGAGAGATAAATTTGACATATTTATTGATAAATATTCGTCTTCGGAGTAAATATCCTGTATGTTCCTATAAATTTAAAAATTGCCTATTGATGAAAAGGCTAGTTCATTGTAGTATTATTTCCTGTTAGCACTCTAATTGTGAGAGTGCTAAAGATAGTGGATCAAGTTTGTATTCATAATTTTGAAAGGAGGGAATGTTTTTATGATTAAACCTTTAGGAGATAGAGTTGTTATTCAACCAGTAGAAGCAGAGAAAATAACAAAAGGAGGTATTGTACTTCCTGATAGCGCTAAAGAGAAGCCGCAAGAAGGCAAAGTAGTAGCAGTCGGACCAGGTAGAGTAACTGATGAAGGCCAAAGAATACCGGTTGATGTAGCTGAAGGGGACGTTGTACTTTATGCAAAATACGGCGGGACTGAAGTTGTTATCGAAGGTAAGGATTATATAGTTTTGAATGAAAGAGATATTTTAGCTAAGAAATAATTGTTTATACCAAAAAGAAAATCTCAAGGAGGGTAGATAGTAATGGCAGCAAAACAAATAATATTTGATGAAAATGCATGGCGTGCTTTAGAAGCTGGTGTCAGTAAAGTTGCTGATGCTGTAAAAATCACACTTGGGCCACGTGGCCACAATGTTGTTATCGAAAAAAAATGGGGTTCACCAACAATAACGAATGACGGAGTAACTATCGCGAAAGAGATAGAACTCGAAGATCCGTTTGAAAACATGGGAGCTCAACTACTTAAAGAAGTAGCTTCAAAAACTAATGATGTTGCCGGAGATGGAACAACAACTGCTACAATTTTAGGTCAGGCAATATTCAAACAGGGACTTAAATATGTTGTATCGGGCGCTCATCCAATGGCAATTAAAAAAGGAATAGAAAAAGCTGTAGAAGAAGCAGTCAAAGAGATCAAAAAAGTAGCAAAACAAGTGGAAAGCAAAGAATCAATTGCTCAGGTAGCTGCAATATCAGCTAACAATGACGAAACCATCGGTAAACTCATTGCTGATGCAATGGACAAAGTTGGAAAAGACGGGGTTATCACTGTAGAAGAATCAAAAGGTATTGAGACTTCACTTGAAATCGTTGAAGGTATGCAATTTGACAAAGGATATGCATCTCCTTACATGATTACCGATAGAGACAGAATGGAAGCAATTCTTGATAATGCTTTAATTCTACTCACTGACAAGAAGATTTCGAATATCAAAGATCTTCTTCCAGTTCTTGAAAAAGTTGTTCAAACCGGAGCACCTTTGCTAATAATTGCAGAAGATGTTGAAGGCGAAGCTTTAGCAACTATCGTTGTTAATAAACTACGCGGAACAATTAACTGTGTTGCAGTAAAAGCTCCAGGATTTGGCGATAGAAGGAAAGAAATGCTTGAGGACCTTGCAATTCTTACCGGAGGAATCGTGGTCACTGAAGATAAAGGGCTTACCCTTGAAAGCGTAGAACTTCAAAGCTTAGGCAGAGCAAAAAAAGTAAAAATTACTAAAGAGTTAACCACAATCGTAGAAGGGGCCGGTTCGAAAGATGAATTGCAAAAGAGAATCGCTCAGATTAAAAATGAAATACAGCTATCTGATTCCGATTATGATAAAGAAAAGCTTCAGGAAAGACTTGCTAAATTAGCTGGCGGTGTTGCAGTTATTAAAGCAGGGGCAGCAACTGAAACAGAACTTAAAGAGAAGAAACACAGAATCGAAGATGCTTTATCAGCAACAAGAGCTGCTGTTGAAGAAGGTATTGTTCCTGGAGGCGGTGTAACTCTTGTGAATGTGATCCCTGCGATTGAAAAGCTTGAAGAAACCTTAACAGGTGATGAAAAGATCGGTGCTTCAATCGTTAGAAAATCACTAGAAGCTCCTTTGAAGCAGATTGTAAATAACGCAGGTTATGAAGGATCTGTCGTTATAGAAAGACTCAAAAATGAAAAGCCTGGAATCGGTTTTAATGCTCAAACATTTGAGTATGTCGATATGGAGAGCGTTGGAATTGTGGATCCTGTGAAGGTTACACGTTCTGCTCTTCAAAATGCTGCAAGTATTGCTGCTATGTTATTAACGACTGAAGTGTTAATAGCTGAAAAACCAGATGAAAAGTCATCTATGGGTGAAGCTGGAATGGGCGGCATGCCAGGTGGCATGGGTGGAATGGGCGGTATGATGTAAAGCATCCCCCTGATTAATTTTAATAATCCCCACCTTCGGGTGGGGATTTTCTTTGTGAGTGGTTTTTTCTTTATTCTTGACGGTAATTTAGTTCATATGTTATAAGTTTTACTGTTCCACAAATTGGAGGAATAAATGGTAATTATTTTTTCACTTACTTGTTGTCTGATTGGTTTGGCTGTCGCTGCTTACTTTTATTTCTCAAGCACAAAACCTTATTCACGAAATGTTTCACTCTTAAATAAAATAGAATTAATAAGAGACGGAATAAATGTTTACCATACCTGGCAAGTTTATTCTTTTTCCTATTATTGCATTTTTTTTGCTCTGCTACTCACAAGCATTTACTATGGCTTTTATAATAGCATTTCCTGGCAAGTTCCGTTTGCTTTTATTGCTGGTATCATTATTACTGCTCTTGTTATATATTTAGCTACATTTATTACTTTAAACACACAGAAAAAAATGATTATGCAGCAGGTTGGAAAAACTATTTTCAATCAAGCTTTCATGGGGGCTGCAACTGTTGGCATTATGTCTGTTTGCTTAAGTTTTCTAGGCGTTTTGTTCATTTATAGTGTTTTCGGTGTAGACTTCCTGGTACACTACGCGTTAGGCAGCAGTCTGGTCGCAGTTTTTTCTCAAATCAATGGTGGGATTTTTTCAAAAGCCTTTGAAATCGGATCGCAAATTGTAAAAAAAGAGTCAGATAAATTAAAAGAAAATGACGAACGAAATCCTTCTGTTTGGGGTGAACGAGTCTCGGTATGTACTGTTTCTGTTGGTGGTCGGATATCATCGATGATAATGTCTTATCTTTTTTCTCTTATCGGTACGATAATGGTCATTAATCAGTTTTCGACCCTTAAACAGATTTCGAAGCCTCTTTCTCAACAGTTAATCAATTACCCATTTATTCTTTTTGGTGTTGGGATTCTTGCTGTAATTTTGGGCATAGCTTTTAGTCTTGTGCAGTTTTCATATACACCGCTGCAGAAAATAATCTGGGGAATGTATTTAACTATAATTATAACCGCGGCAACGGTTTTTCTTGTTAATTATATGTACCCGCTGCAAATACTTACTAAGATATCAATTAATAATCAGTACTCCGTGTTCTGGTCGGTTATTCTGGGTTTAATCGGTGCAATAATAGTTAGTATTGTCTCTGAATATTATGGTTCAAGTGCTAATGCACCGGTTAAAGATATTGCAGAAAAATCACAATATAGTCCGGTTAACACAATTCTAGGCGGGTTTCGTGTTGGAATGAAAAGTATGTTTATTCCGATCATATCTATAGGGATCGTTATCTATCTGGCTAATATGGTTGGAGGTACTTTTGCAATCGGTTTGTCCGGGGTCGGGATGCTGTCAATTGTGGGGACCATTATTGCAGGGCATGTCTATTCAGCTATAATTAACAACGCTAAAGTTTTGAATTCAATGGGACAGTCCTCTAATGAGCTCGTAAGGGAATACAATAAGCTGGATAGTTTTGGTGATACAACACATAGTGTCAGCCTGGGGTATTCTTCTATTATATCCTTCTTATCATCACTTATAATTCTGTTGGTTTTGGGATTACAATTAAAAGATTCTTTTTCAATGAGATATGATTATGTTGCCGTATTTGTAATAATCGGCGCACTCGTTCCATACTTGTTTGCATACTTTATAATAAAAGGAATTAATGCTACTTCGATCAAGGCATATCAGCAATCATACGGTCAATTAAAAAATATACCGTATTTAATGGAGAATAAGACAACTCCCGATATAAAGAGTCTTGTAAAGAACGTTTTAAGGAAAGCTCAAGTCTATACTTTTGCTCCTTCTGCGTTTTCCTTGTTGTTTCCCTTGGTCATTGGGTTAGTCTATGGTAAAGCTATGCTTTTTGTGTTTCTGTTGGGATCGTTAGTATCCGGGTTGCTTCTTGTGATCATTTTTACGAATACAGGCGGATTGCTCTATAACGTTAAAAAGTATATTGAAGCAGGCAATTTTGGCGGTGTCGGAACTCCTACATACCAATCTTCTACGATAGCAAGTATGTTGGGTACACCGATTAAAGATGCCATCGCGCCATCTATTGATGTGCTTATTAAAGTAATGTTTGTTTTTTCTTTGATAATTTCTCCATTATTTGGATAAATAATAATAAATATTTAAAAGGAAGGGATAACTATGAGAAAAATTATGATAGCAGGTAATTGGAAGATGAATAAGACGATTGATGAGGCCGTCGAACTTATTAACGGTATTAAAGGAAAGCTAACTGGAACTGAAAATTGTGATATCGTTATTTGTCCAACGTTTGTATGTCTGGAATCTGCAAAGAAGGCGGTTTCCGGATCTGCGCTTAAATTAGGGGCGCAAAACCTTTATTGGAAAGATTCCGGTGCATTCACTGGTGAGATTTCTGCTGATATGTTGTTATCTTCCGGTGTCGAATTTGTAATCATTGGACACAGTGAACGACGACAATACTTTGGCGAAACTGATGAGACCGTGAACCTGAGACTAAAACAGGCGCTGAAAAAAGGGTTGAAACCGATAGTATGTATTGGCGAGACATTGGAAGAGCGAGAAAACAATAAAACATTTACTGTTCTTGATACACAGTTAACCGGTGGATTAGCCGATATAAGTGCGGATGATATGAAAAAAATTGTTATTGCCTATGAACCGGTCTGGGCTATTGGTACTGGTAAAGTTGCGACTAATGAGCAGGCTCAGGAAACTCATGCTTATATCCGATCAAAAATTAAGTCCATGTATAATGCTGAAATCGCAGATGGAGTAATCATACAATATGGGGGAAGCGTAAAACCTGATAATGCTGAAGGGCTTCTTTCATTGCCAGATATTGATGGCGCTCTTGTTGGCGGAGCAAGCCTCAAGGTTGAAGATTTTGTTGGAATAATAAATGGTGCAAAATAACGTATATTGCCAATGGTAGCTGGAATAAGGTAATATTAGTTTGAATAATTTCGTTAATAATTATTAAGGTTAACACTAAGAATATGATTTCTATAAGATAGTTAATTATACTGGTTGTTAACAATTTAATCTATAAAGGAGAATGATATGGGGAAGAGTGTAAGTTACAAAGAATTAGGACTAGTTAATACAAAAGATATGTTCAAAAAGGCTATGGAAGGGAAATATGCAATTCCTGCATACAACTTCAACAATATGGAACAACTCCAAGCCATAATTATGGGTTGTGTTGATTCTAAGTCTCCGGTTATTATGCAGGTTTCGAGCGGTGCAAGGAAATACGCAAATGAAACCCTGCTTCGATATATGGCGATGGGTTCGGTCGAGATGGCAAAAGAAATAGGGTCCAATATTCCTGTTGCTTTGCATTTAGATCATGGGGATACCTTTGAGTTATGTAAATCCTGTATTGATAGCGGTTTTTCCTCAGTAATGATCGATGGTTCTCATCATTCATACGAAGAGAATGTTGCATTAACCAAGAAAGTAGTGGAATATGCTCATTCTCATGATGTAACTGTAGAAGGTGAACTAGGGGTGCTTTCCGGTATCGAGGATGATGTTGTTGCTGCGCAGTCAATATATACTCAGCCATCAGAAGTAGAAGACTTCGTAAAACGTACTGGAGTTGATTCTCTTGCTATTTCCATCGGTACTTCTCATGGAGCTTACAAGTTCAAGCCTGAACAGTGCACTCGAAATGCGGAAGGGATACTCGTTCCACCTCCACTTCGTTTTGATATCTTAGAAGAAATCGAGAAAAGAATTCCAGGTTTTCCAATAGTATTACATGGAGCAAGCTCTGTCGTTCCCGCATATGTTGACATGATTAACAAATTTGGTGGAAACCTTGAAGCTGCTGTCGGTATTCCTGAGGAACAGTTAAGGAAGGCAGCGACCTCTGCAGTTTGTAAGATTAATATTGATAGCGATGGAAGACTTGTTGTTACTGCAAAAATACGAGAAGTTTTTGCTACAAACCCAAAAGAGTTCGATCCTAGGAAATATCTTGGACCTGCAAGGGATGAACTTAGAAAATTAATTGTAGCTAAAAATACCAATGTACTTGGAAGTGCAGGAAGAGCATAAAAAGTATTGTCAGTTTTTTGTTGATATGATAATATAATACTCGTCCTTAATGCTCCCATCGTCTAACGGTTAGGACATCGGCTTTTCAAGCCGGTAATCGGGGTTCGATTCCCCGTGGGAGTACCAGTCACCACTTTCACCAATTTTAAGCAGTATAGAAACGACCTCAGCCCAATCATGGCTGAGGTTTGCGCCATCATAGAACAAGTTGCGTGTAAGCCCTTGAACAAGCTCAGAAAAATCCTGATGACTATGAAAAGATTTTTATGTTAGAACGTGCATAATCTGTGTGTTTATTTTATCCATTGAAGCTCAGTTTGAAGTAGTCCCGATATTTTGAGAGGATAGCTTGAAGGTTCGGGATGCTATTTGGAGTCATTCCCTGTTTATCATGTTCAGTACTGCCGTTATTGCTTTCTGATGCATTTAATTCCTGCTGGGTGATAATACTTGATGATTTCCTTAATGATTGAACCAGTTTATCTAATTGGCTTTTAGTTATCATCCCTTTTAGTTTATCATCATTGATAATACTATTAATTGTATTGCCATGATTGCGATCTTTGATCAGGATAATATCGCTGTTTGCTGTAGGCTTGAAATATGTGCTGATTATATAATCTAATGTGGCTTTTTTATTGTCGATAGCATTTTCTATATCCTGCCGCAAAACACTTCGTCCTCTGGCTTTGGCTATCTGGGTATAATTATCGCCATCGGCTAGACGCTGTGCGGTTCCAAATCCCTCTGGGTTTTCCCCGTTCACTGACGCTGATCCGTCAACTCCTTGACGGACACGAATAATACCTGTAGCTAATAATAGGTCCAATAATTCCGTCGGAACTTCTTCTTTGGATAAATTAACCTTTAATTCATAAATACCGGTGGGGTTTTCCGGTACCAGACCGTATTTTTGTAAAATTCCTAACAGCTCTTTCCCATGATCATTACTATTAAAAGCATCGGTATTTATGTAGCATTTATTATATGGAATTGGGAATGCGCCGGAATTCATAGTGATAGAATTGTCATGGAGCAGATCTGAAAGAGGGATATTGTGTCTTTGTGCATATTTTTTTGCATATTCGCAATTAATTTCCCACATCTTATTTGCTATAGCGGTGTTTGGGTGTAGTGAATGGACAATATCCTCCTTTGTAACCGTTATCATGGAAGATTTAATATTGGAAAGTACTTCTCCGTAGACTCTCGCTAGTTCCAGCTCCATTTTTTTTCTGGTTTCGGGAGATTGAATCTCTTTTGATATTCCCAGGAAGCAGAATTCATCTCCACCGGTGACAGCAACAATTACTTTTTCAAATCCCAGTGTTTTCAGCCTTTCATTCATTTGTTGGCATACCAAGGTGTAATTCAATTTGTCAGTATTGTTCCAGCCCAGTGAATAATTCTGTGCGCCTATGGCAGCTCCGTCTGCTGTGATCATATAGGTATATTTGCCCAAGACAGTTTTTGCTGCTGAGCTAAGTTCGGTCCCATCAACTTTTTTGAGATCATTCATGATATCTTTTTTTTGGTCTGGAGTTAATTGCTCCATTGTTAAAGCATCTTTAAGTTTAGTCTGGGTAAGAGCGTTAAGGGTGTCTAAAAGCTTAATTACTGCTTGTTTGTTATAAACTAATGTTTCGTCGTTGTTGAATTTGAACTGAGTCCATTTAGAAAGGTTATAATTACGAAGAACTTCTCTTGTATCGTTAGTAAACCCTTCATATTTTTTTTGTTCAAATTCCGTTGGTAACATTTGTTCTGCATTTTGCAGTGCTTCTTTAAACGTCTCCAAATGTTCAGCAATGTTGTGTTTAACTCTTAGGTCAATACGGTAAGGTTCTGTGAATGAGTTGATATCTTGAGGTTGGACTTTAATGTTAACTGTTTTTGCACCCTGTTGGCTAAGTTTGGCTTCTTTCATCAATTTATCAAGAAATTCAATTGGATTTTTGCCTTGTTCCGGTGTGCTGACCGCGGCATGATTAAGCTCAAGTAATGGGATTTGAAGCTCATTAGCCATGTTTTTGTTACGGCCTTCTTTATCTGAATAATTAAATACGGTTTTGTTACCTAAAACTTCATTAACACCTTGTGTTATAACCTTATTAATGTCGGCTGATAGTGTTATCTGAGCCTTGATATGCTCTGGAAGTTTATCCAGACTGACGATTGCGTAGAACTTGGCACTGGTCTGGGCAAACATTATAGACCCGCCGAATTTATTATGAAGACCTTCCAAAATATTGTATTTAACTTTTTCAGCGCCTATTGCATCAATATGGTTTGCCTTGCCCATAAAATCCATATCCAAAGCAATTACATTTATGTTCTTTGCATTGGATACAATATAGGGCAGCTCGTTGTTATTAATCGAGTTCTGGTAGTTTTTGATATTTGACGGGCTAAATTCTTTTGGGAGCATCAGTTCCATTATTTGATTAGGGTGCCCGGTAGCCATTGCAAAATATACTGCCGCAGACATTTTAAAGTTTACGTTATCTTTTGTTGCTATAATTTTTTGTTCTAACTGCATTTATTTTCCCCTACTCAAACTTTTGATGTTAGCGAGAGAAATTGCAAGGTGCTGTAAAGTCAGCTGTAGGAACATAAGGTGTTCTGGACCCAATATGGCGGATTTTTGCCTGGTATATAGGTGGTAAATGTCAGTGCCTATTAGAATTCCACCATAAAGTTTTTTGTCATTCCAAAGAGAAGCTATAATTGCAGAACAAACCTGGGTGTCTATAAACTCAGACATTTCCTTACGAAGCAGGTTGTAGTCAGTTATGCTCGGCATATCCGAATATCTGACGGTGCAATTTTTAAGCATTGAGCCAATATCCACTATTCTAGAGGCGGTTTTTGAGAAAAAATCAGCTGGAATTTGAAAAAAACCATTGACGCGTTCACTGCTGGCATCAATAAAATTATAAATGGTCCCCGGGTCTGTATGAAAAATGGCATGGCTGGCAATACTGCTTGGATTATCGAGCTGCCAGTCTTCAAGATCCCTTGAACGGTCTGTAAAAGTTTTGGCATTAAACACCTGTGCGGGTTGATTATGGTCATCTATCAGGACCAGACTGATCAGTGATGCCGGATAGAAATAGGTATCATAAAAAAGCTGGAAATTGTTTATCAGTTCATCAAGTGAAGTTGATTTAAGATACAGCCTGGGCAAGTCCCTTTCAAATCCGTTAACGTCAAAAAGTGGTATGTGCATTTCTTCGGTGCCGGATTTGCCTCTGTTATTGATACGGGAATGGGGGGTCAAGCAATATGACATAGATTTCTCCATCTCTTGTCTAATATGTGAAGGTATTAACTTTTTTTTCATTTTATTGTAATAATCAATCGTATTTATTAGGTTAGTCAGAGTATACCCGGAAATCAGGTCTGGTAAACATGTGATCATGATTACTCAAAAAGTACCTTAACAGGTTGATTGAATGAAAAGAAAGCAGATGTGCATTATGATTACACAGGGAATTAATAGAAGGCTATCCGGGTTAAATGTTTGGTTGCTCTAGATCAGAATACACTATGGATTGCAGATCTCTTATGAGTCCATTCCAATATCTCGGGGTACCCCATTCCGGGAAGTGGTGATTAAAGTCAGGATCGCTGCTTTGGATTGCACACCAGGAGGCAAAGTGGATGATTCTCATAGCCCGGAGAGAAGGAACAATTTTAACGGATTGATAAGGAAAAGCGCGAAACATTTCATATCCTTCTAAGATTAAATTGAATTCTTGACGAGCATGTTCTATTGGTCCTGAGAGGAGCATCCATAGATCCTGTATCGGAGGGCCAAAACACATATCATCGAAATCAAGAATATAAGTTCCTTCTCCTGGTCTATGGATAAGATTCCCTTTGTGGCAATCTCCATGCAGAAGAATGAAATCTTGTTTGTTGAATAACGGATCGGCTTTTTTAATAAACAATTCTGTCATCGTTTTTAGCGGATTAACAAAATCTTCAGGAATATGGGGATGGGCTAGTAATATTGCCAGATGGCGTTGGGTAGCTTCAGATGGTCGCCAGGTAATACGAGTTGATTTTTTGTGTTGGGCCCCGCTAACATGGATGCGTGCAATCAGTCTTCCGAGTGCGATCCAGGTTTCATCGTCGAGCTCGTCCAGTGCTCTTCCACCTTTTTTTGGGAAAATAGTAAACGGAATGTTATTAAATGAAAAAAGAGTCTTATCTTCGATTATCAAGGGCGGAATGACCGGAATATCCTTGATCGCAAGTTCTTGTACAAACCTATGTTCTTCGAGGATCATAGTCTTTGTCCATCGATTAGGTCTATAAAATTTTACGATGAGCCTTTCCCTGGGATCTTGTTTTTCCAGCTCATAGACCCGATTTATGTAGCTATTTCGTTGGAGGCATAAGTTGTTCAATGGGATGGAAGTTAATGCTTCTACGGTATTGAGGATGTTTTCTTCAGACAAATTATTCCAGATGCTTTTCATGGGATTAGTAGTTTTCTACGCTTTTTAGTAATTCCTGTGCGTGTTTGAAGGTAATCGATAATTGTGTGCCGCCAAGGAGCCTGGCGATTTCTTCTTCCCGGTTTTTCTCCTCAAGGACTTCAGTTGTTACAACTGTATGATCTTTTTCGATGAGCTTATTTACTAATATATGCGTATTGCCCTGAGCTGCGATAATTGCTAAATGAGTGACACAAATGACTTGGAAATTACGTGATAGTTCTTTTATTTTCTGGGCTATTTTAGCTGCTGCGTTCCCTGAAACGCCAGTATCAATTTCATCAAAGATTATTGTTGGTGTTGTACCTGATTTAATGAAAATAGTTTTTAAAGCAAGCATTACTCTTGATAGCTCCCCACCTGAAACGATGTCTTTTAATTCTCCTGGCGGAGTCCCGGGGTTAGCGCTAAAGAGAAATTCGATATCATCGATTCCATCAGGATAGAGTTTTGTTTTTCTGCTTCCAACATTGATACCGTCTTCATCATCCTGGTGCATTATAGAAACAGAAAATGTCGAATGCTGGAGCATGAGATTATCTAATTCGTGGGTAATTAGCTTCTCAATATCGACTGCAACCTTTTTTCGTTGTGTGGAGAGTTCTGTTGCATGTTTTGCCAGGGACGCTTCTAATTTGCTAAGTTCGGCAACCAGGTAATCAAGGTCGTTTTCAGGGAGCGTAAACTTTTCGTAATCACTTTTTAATTGATTGTAGGTATTCATAACATCAGAAAATAGAGGACCGTACTTTCTTTTAAGTTTATTAATGAGAAACAGCCGGTCATCGATTTCAATGAGTGCTTCTGGAGAGTACTCTATTTTTTCGTTATAATCACTGAGATCTCTGATTACTTCTTCAATAGAATATACTGCAGTTTCTAAGAGGCTTTTTGCCGAAGTTATATTCTCATCAATTTTGGATAAGGTTACAAGGTGACTCAATGATTTTCTTATATACTCATCTGTATCGGAAAGTTTTTTTAAGGCTTGTGAACTTTCCTGTGAGAGAGTGGTTGCATTTTCAAGTTTCTGCTTTTCTAAAATAAGGTAATTTTCTTCATCCGGTTTTAGACCGGCTTCTTCGATTTCGTTGATCTGATAGGTTATGAACCCTTTTTCTTTTTCGATATTTTGAAGGTTATTGTTAAGATCATTGTATTTGTTTTTTAGTATTATATATTGCGTGCGTTCTTGTTCCACTGCTGCTTTGAGGGATGCGATTTCATGTCCTCCGAAGTTATCAAGGATAAGCTTATGGTTACTTTTTGAGAACAATGATTGGTGCTGGTGCTGACTGCATAAATCGATAAGGTTCTCCCCGATTTCTTTGAGTATTTTAACATTGACCGGGAGTCCGTTGATGCGGATAACATTTTTTCCATCTTTGTCGATTTTTCTGTAAATATGCAGCTCGTTATTTTCTGTTTCAATATCATAAGTTCCCAGTAGAGTGATGACCTCTTTATTAATTGTGGAAAACTGTGCTTCAACAATTAGCGGGCTTTCGTTGTTCTTAATTAAACTTGGAGAGCCTCTGTCGCCAAGTATTAGTTTGATTGCATCGAGCAGGATCGATTTTCCGGCACCTGTTTCTCCGGTGAGGATGGTTAACCCATTATTGAAATCAATATGGAGTGAGTCGATAAGCTTATAGTTATTAATTATTAATTGTTGTAGCATTAATGTGCTTTGCCGCTCCATTTAAGTTTTGATCGTAATGCTTCAAAAAAGCAAAAATCAGCAAATCTAATAAATTTGACGGTCTTCTTGGCTTTTTTTATCGATAAATAGTTGCATTCCGTCAAATTAATATCTTTTTGCCCATCGAGTGAGACTAATGCAGAACTAAAATGGTAAGGGTTGCTAGGTCTTATTATAACCTCATCATTCCCAGATACAACTAGTGATCTTAGATTAAGGGAATGAGCGCAGATAGGCGTAATAATAGTTGCGTCCAGCTTTGGAGAAAGAATTGGCCCTCCCGCAGACAAGTTATAGGCAGTTGACCCTGTCGGTGTTGAGATAATTAATCCATCTGCGGAATAGGAGGTAACATAATTGTTTGAGACGAATACATCCAGCATGACCATCCTTGTCCGGGTAGAAGTTACGACGACTTCGTTTAGCGCAAAAGCGTTCTCGATTTCTTTTCCGTTTTCTAATATTTTGAGAACGAGCATGGATCTCTCATCTATCGTGTAATTATCATTTGCAATGTTGGTAATCGCCTCAGTGAGCTTATCAACACTTACTTCAGCTAAGAATCCTAATGTGCCCAGGGAAACTCCCAATATCGGGATGTTGTACTGACTGCTAAGTCTAGCTGCCCTTAGTGTAGTACCGTCACCACCAAGGGATATAATCAAGTCTGCTTTTTTTATGCGATTATCGCTTGTTGCTGTAACGTTTTCAATAATATATTTGTAGTTATTTTCTTCAAGCCATGTTTGAAGCGTTTCAGCTGCCTGTGTAGCTTTTTCTTTCTGGTTGTTAAAAAATATGGCTATCGTATTCATGAGACTATCCTTTGAAAATAAACTGTACCTTTTCCCCATGAAAAGAGATATGTTCTGACTGCTTGTGTCTTAATTTTCTCTGATAGTAATGGTGCCGACATTGATAATAGTATCGTATCTATTTTTAAGTTTTCTAATTTTTTTGTCAAGAGAATTTCCGTAAAAGATGGAAAACAGGTATTTGAAATGAATATTATATCAGCATTTGGAAGTTTGCTTGTAAGAAAGTTTTCCTTTAATAGGGTAACTTTAGAATTTTTCATAAGATTATAAATGAATTTTGATATGCGATAATGCCGATTCTGAATCTCGATCCCGATACTGTTCATTTCAAACCCTAATGCTGCGACGAATACCAGATTTCCCCGTCCGGATCCAAGGTCAAGGAATGTCATGCCGGATTTGGCACCAGCTTGTTTAAGGATATTATACGCTGAAAAAACCGGCGTTGAACCGTACGTGAATGCAGGGTTTGTCTCAATATCTTTCTCTTTGCTCCAAAGTAAAGGAATGGTGAAAATTGCAATAATCAGGCTGAGTGTTTTGTATATGACAAATTTGGGTTTTATGAGTAGTACGTAAATGCAATCGATGGTCTGTATACATGCTGTATATAGCATGATCCTTGAACCTATAAATAATGAATATATACGGTTAAGAATCTGCATCGAAATCAAATTGGATCAAACTAATATTTCTGTTAAGCATATCAACGAGCAGTATACCATCAACATCATAAGCAAGATAGTACTCTAGCAATTGCCTGCGTGTTTGAATATTGCTGATGTCTGCATTTTGCAGACCGTTCTTAATCTCAGCAACAAACCGGTACTCATCTTTCTGGACGAGGAAATCTGCGCAAATCCGGTATGAATGTTCAGTATTGTTTACATGTATAGATATATTTTTGGCAGACTGATATTCTACCACTTCAAAGCCTTTATCCTGTAACAACTGTGCTCCGGCAATCTCTGCTTTTTGCGATAATATTTTCTGCCGGGAAAATTTGTGTGACCGAATTAATGACCTTAGTTTGGCAGTGACGTAGATAATACATACTATGACAGTACAAAGTATTATTAATATAGTTAAATTGATATTGATCGAAAGCTTATCCATGATTAGTATCCTAGCGATATTAAACTCCGTTGCCTGGCAGCTTGAACAGCGCTGTTGTTACCTGTAGATTAAAATTAAGATTGATTGAGCCTTAAATGAACGAAGAATTCTTTATTGCCGGTAGCACCTTTAATTGGCGATTCACACCAGTTAATTGTTTCAAATCCTTGTTCTTTTGCTCCGTTAATTACTCTCTCAAGTACTTCACCATGAACCTTTGGGTCAGTGATGACTCCGCCTTTTCCAACTTGTTCTTTGGTGGCTTCGAATTGCGGTTTGACGAGTGATACAATGTCGGCTTCAGGCTTCATTATATTCTTGAGCGCTTCAAGTATTTTTAGGATAGAAATAAAAGAGACGTCCATGACAATGAGGTCAACAGGCTCTGGTTCGGTTATTTCTAAATTTTTCCCTTGTTTAATTTCGCTTTTTATTGCTTTGAGGGAAATTTCCCGAAAGGTTTCCCAGGTAAGGTGTCTGGCATTTGTACGTTCGATCGGAATGACCCGATGGTCTTTTCGAATTGCCATATCAAGTTGTCCGTAGCCCACATCGATCGCATAAACGAGTGCGCATCCGTTATGGAGTAAGCAGTCGCTGAAACCTCCCGTTGAGGCTCCGATATCTGCTGCTGACTTCCTGCTGACATCAATGTTAAAAGTAAGAATAGCCTTTTCCAGCTTTTCGCCGCCTCTTCCTACGTAGGTTAATTCCGGTTTCGTTATCTCGATTGGGGACGAAGGCTTAACAAAGGTACCGCATTTATCTATCCTTTTATTGTCGACAAAGATTTTTCCTGACATGATAGCTGCTTGGGCTTTATGCTTAGTCGGGAATAGTTCTTTTTCAACGAGTAAATGATCAATTCTAACTTTTTTATTCATAATAATCTTCTGATCAAAGTTTGGTAATAGACTGTGAAACAAAAAACCTGATAATCAAGGGGCATCCTTACTATCTTTATATTCCAAACTTAGATCGGCAGGTTTGTAATTGTTATGCCTATTGTACACTATTTAGTTATAATTTATAATATTATATTAAGTTCCCCCTATTACGTCAGTGGAATTCAGATTATGTTTTAGAAACAAGTTTTGTGGGAATAATTCAAAATAGTTTTTGAGAAGCATCAAATCGCTGTATTAATACAAAAAAACAATTTTATTATACTTTATTATTTTAAGATGTTAATGCTATAATTAATATATTCTATCAAGAGGAATTTACTATGACAGATATCTTCCAAGGAAATTATCAAGGATGTTATTTGGGAGCTTTTATAAGTCCCAAACTACCTGAGAAACAACAATATTTTGCGTCAGTTGCAGAGATGACGTCCTTTAATCAATTACTCGGCAAAAATATATCGGTCTATGTTACCTATTTAAGCTGGGAAAAAGATGGGAAACTCAGTGAATTTCCAATACATTGGTGTAATGAAGTTAACGCTGCCGGCGCTATTCCTCATCTTACCTGGGAGCCATGGGATTTTGAGCGCTCATCAACAAAATATACGCTTGATAAAATAGCTATCGGAAAGTATGACGAGTATCTCGTTAGTTTTGCACAAGATATTAAAACCTATGGTAAGCCTCTTTTTTTAAGATGGGCACAGGAAATGAACGGTTTCTGGTATCCATGGGACGGAACTCATAATTTCAACGATCCTTCCCGGTATGTTGCTGCATTCAGACATATCAGATCATTGTTTGACCAAGAAGGTGCTCATAATGTCACGTGGGTGTGGAGTCCTGAAGTTACCGGCGATCTGGCAATGGATAATCCTATGTATGATTACCATAACTATTATCCGGGTAACGATTATGTAGACTGGATTGCTATTGACGGGCTTAATTTTGGGCCTACCCAGAATGCGGCGTCTGAGTGGCGTAGTTTTGGCGATCTGTTCGGTGAAACTTATAATGACCTGAATAGTTCTTATCCTAAAAAGCCTATAATGATCGGGAGCATGGGAACTGCAGAACTGGGTGGAAATAAAGCAGAATGGGTTATAGATGCATTCCAAACAATCAAATCAATGAATAAAATAAAAATTGTAACCTTATTTAATATCGATAAAGAAGCGAATTGGATGGTTAATTCTTCCACTGAAAGTCTGACAGCTTTTAACCAGAGTATTAAAGACAGTTACTTCCTATCATAAATTATCTATAGATATCAATTTTTTTTGTAAGCGTCCATGTGGGCGCATATTTGTTTCCATTGACACAAAATAAAACGATATGGTAGCTTAATGGCGTAGTCTGTAAATATCTTCATAATAATTTCTTATTAGAGCGAGGGTAGGATGGGATTCTTTGTAAAGACATTGGCTAGTAGCAGTCGAGGGAATGCTGCACTGGTGTTTACCAGAAAAACTAGAATACTAATCGATGCCGGAATAAGTTTCCGTCGAATCAAAGAGGCTCTCAATGAAATCCAGATACCCCTGGAAAGCTTGTCAGCAGTGTTGATAACTCATGCCCATTCTGATCACGTGAAGGGACTTCCTCTCTTTATTTCTAAAACAGATATTCCAATATTTTGTAGTAAACGTACTTCGATTGCTCTTTTGCGGAGAAAAGAATTTCAGGGTATAGCGGCGTTGATGGGAAAAATCAATTTTTATGACGGAAAGACTATTCGCTTTGACGATATTAGTGTCGATTCCTATCCTTTTCCTCATGGAGGCTGGTTGTTAAGTGGAATTGACCATGCCGGGGAGCATACCTGTTTTAAGCTTACCTATACTGACAAAGGAACTACAAGAACTGTCGGGTTTGCTACCGATATCGGGTGTTTTCCTCATCATTTGATAGAACCATACTATAACTGTGACCTTTACGTCATCGAGGCAAATCATGATGTCGGACAACAGCTTATATCGAGTCGACCTGCCGGACTAATAAAGCGAAACCTTAGTGATACCGGTCATCTTTCTAACGATCAGGCAGCTGATGCACTTGTTAAGCTTATTCACCCGGAGCCGCATCTTAGGCGCACTAAACATATTCATCTTGCTCATTTATCCAGAGATTGCAATTGTCATGAACTGGCGAGTAACGTCATTAAATGCAAATTACAGTCAAAAGGTTATAGTGAGATTAATGTGACTACTGCTCCCTATGACGTGCCTAGCGAAATATTCCACGTCAAATAGCCTTCTTTTTCTAATGGCCGGCTTCAAGCTGCAGAAGCGTTTTTTTGTATCCGATACCTGGCGCGAACCCTCCGATATCTTTCTGTGAAATTACTCTATGACAGGGTATAAGAAGCGGGAGAGGATTGGCATGACAGGCATTTCCAACGGCTCGACTGGCTCTTGGACTATCCGCCATCAGCGCTATCTCTCCGTATGTTCGAGTCTGTCCATATGGAATGCTTGCAACAGCCTGGAGAACTTTTTGGGTAAACGGAGGCATTTCGAGAAAATATGGATACTCTGGTTGTTTGAGCTCGTGATCGAAATACTTTTTTAATTGGTCAAAGAAAGGTGTTCCATATTTGTCAGAGAATATGATATCAGGCTCAGAAATATTATAACTTAACCAGTATTGTACGTCTTCATTTGCGTTATTTCCCAAAGCGATCTTGTAGAGGAGGTCATTTGTTCCTGCGAGACAAATATTTCCCAGTGGTGGTAAATTAGAATAATTGTAATAAATGGTTGTTTTCATAATTGCTAAAATTTTTAGTTATCGTTATAGAGTGAAGTTGCAATGTTGGGCGTGGATGATGCCGGTATACTTTTTGGGATAGCATTAGTCTGGTTTGAAAATACAAAATATTGATATTTATAGTGGTTGTTTGCTGTGATAGCTGCTATATTTCCTCCACAGAATTGATCGGCATATACTGTTCCGCGCTGGTCAATAAATATGTTTCCATCATAACTTCCCCAAAGCGGTATTGATTTATCTGTTGCGTTCCTTAAAGTCAACGGGGTATTTTCTCCGATTTGCAGATTGACCGGATCAGGTATGAAGCTGTCATTAGAAAGATACTTAGTATAATATGATTTGTCGAAAACCAGCAAGGCATTGGCTATCGGTCGAGGGGAGTTTTCGCTGGGACCGTTTACGTATAGTCCTTTAACGACCATTGATGTTGATCCGCCACCATCAAGATTGATAGCTTCAACTGCGCCAAGTTGTATCAGGTACTCGGCAAGCTCCTTTAAGCTTAGTCCGACGCTATATTTTTTTCGGCCGTCTACTGTCACAATTAAGAGTTCGCCATTGCTGTTAACTCCTATAGCTGTGCGGGGATGTTTCGCGTTAACGAAAGAATTCTCGTTGAAGCCCTGGTCTTTTCCGTCTATAAGTGTACTTCCATTTTTTACGAGCCATGGACCTCCGCTGATTGATTGGATGACATCTGACCAGTCATCTTTAATATTATCGGTGGGAGGATCTATCACTGAATCGGTAATGAGCATAGGCCGTGGATAATTAGCTGCTACCGTTTTGGCGTCGTAGTGGAATCTTATGCCATCTCCTTCATGCAAATGTGTTATTAACCATTTTGCACCGCGCCCTTTACCAGCGAGGACAATGCTATTTTGCGGTATAGTATTAATGGTATCAGAAAATCCAATATACTTAATTGTTCCTTGCAGTTCTTTCCCTAACGTTACCGGAAGGTTAATGTCTCCCACGAGCATCAATAACACCGGTTCGTTTACAATAGGTTTCGTACCATACGCCGGGGTAAGTATAACGATACCATTCGGCGGAAGCATCCGGTTAATGCCATCGAGACGACATGAAGATTGATCACTGGCAATTAGCGTTCCGGAAGTTGCTATTCGTGAGAACTTGATACGGCCATCCGCGGTTATTCCTAACGCAACCCTGTTGGACATACTCTCACTTATTAGCTCGCCATCGCGGACCATAAAGCCCAGAGGATCCCCGTCAGTACTGAAATAGTCGGCGTTAATTGCTGCAATAGCGTTCTTTCTTCTTGCCAGATCACCGAGCTTTTCTCTGCCTTTATAGTATTCGTCAGCCACAACAAAATCTCTACCCAGGGCAGATTTGACGGAAATATTCGGATTCTTTAGATCAATTGTAAGGATGTTGGCAATTACCGGTCCGTCGAGAGTTTCTATTTTTTTCTGTGAATAGCTAACACCTGAGGTTAATGCGAAATTGATATCCTCATTATCCATTGAAAAAGTTGGGGAAGAATTGATAATTGTCATCAGAGAAAACAAATAGAATGCGAATATCATTAACCGCGAAGAGAATGGAATCTTATTGTTCATAGGTGACCTCAAGAAATTAGAATTAATTAATCGGTGAAATTTCGATCATCAGCGATGGGAGATATTCTTCCGAAATATCCCTTCATTTATGATATCTGAGCCGGTTTGATTAGGCAAGTATTTTGTCCGTAATTAAAATTGCCGGCAGTATTCTTTTGACCTTCATCAAGAAGGTTACCTTGAGGCATTTGTTGTGACGATGGATCTCAGTTTAACTATCTTTTATGTCTTTTCCAAAACTTTTTGTAATCATTGCGTATTTGGTCAGCTTCGCGTTAACAAGCTGGTTAACCGATCCTTCCGGATAACTTCCATCTGCTTGCATTACCCCGGATTCTTTTCCTGTTAGAATTTCTATTCCTTCATCGATAGTTCGTACCGCATAAATATGGAATTTGTTTTCTTTCACGGCATTAATGACCTCGTCTTTCAGCATTAGATGCTTAATGTTTTCGGCTGGGATCATTACACCCTGGTTTCCAGAAAGCCCTTTAATTTTACAAATCTCGAAAAATCCTTCTATTTTCTGGTTTGCGCCGCCTATAGCCTGGACTTCTCCTTTTTGATTGACTGATCCTGTAACTGCGATATCCTGCCTAAGCGGCAAGTCAGAAAGACTTGATAGGATACAGTAAAGTTCTGTACTTGATGCGCTATCACCGTCGATCCCTTCGTAGCTTTGTTCGAAGCAGATGCTTGCTTTGAGTGATAATGGTTTGTCCTGTCCATACTTATGGTCAAGGTAGCCGTTTAGTATGAGTATTCCTTTTGAATGAATTTTTCCGCTCATTTTTACCTCGCGTTCAATGTTCAGAATACTTCCGTCTCCAAGATAGGTATTGGCTGTAATGCGTGACGGCATACCAAAGGAATAATCTCCGACACTGAGAACTGATAGTCCGTTTATTTCACCGGTTTTTGTGCCTTCCACCCCAATCATTATGGTGTTTTCCCTGATCATTTCCTGAATTTTTTCTTCTATCATGTTTGACCGGTATATTTTTTCTTTTAAAGCTTGTTTAACGTGTTGTTCCTCAATAGTCTGGGCGTTTTCTTTTCGTCCCCAGTAATCTGCGGACTTCATAACGTCAACAATATCTGCAAACCGAGTGCTGAGCTTTTCTTGATGAGAAACAAGTCTTGAGCTGTAATTGATTATTTGAGCAACCGCGTTTTTGCTAAAGGGAGTCAGCTTTTCATCGTTACATTTTTGAGAAATGAAGGAAGCATATTGCCGCAGGATGTCATCTGTTTTTTTAGTAGCTGTGTCGAAGTCAGCTTTTACTTTGAAGAGCCTTTCAAAATCTTCGTCATAATAATGTAAGAGCTGATATATCATGGGCGTGCCGATGATTATTACTTTTACGTTGACCGGCACAGCTTGAGGCTTGAGTCCGGTTGTCGGGGAAAACCCGTATCTTTGTGTAATATCCTCTATTTTTACCTCCTTATATTTCATAACTTTTTTTAGAGAATCCCAGGCATAGTAATCCCGCAATAACTGAGAGGCTTCTACAATCAGATAACCTCCATTTGCCTTATGAACAGCGCCAGCTTTTATTTTTGAAAAATCGGTGGAGAGTGCTCCGAACCTTACTCGATATTCGATATATCCGATGAGATTGTAGTAAGTCGGATTCTGTTCAAAAACGACCGGTGCGCCTTTGGTATTACAGTTATCAATTAATAGGTTAACCCGGTATTTATTATAAACGTCTTCCTTTGATCCACGAACTGAGAAAAATGGAGAAGCTTGAGCCTCATCTTCTCTTATGAGCACATCGAGGTTTTCAATAATATCATCTTGTATGTTATCGATATGTTTTATAATTTCTTCATAGCTTTGATATTTATTTTTAATTTCGTTGAGTAATTCTCCAGTAGCAGCCAATACTACCTTCTTATTGAGTTCCTCTATTTTTTCCTTATACTCTCTTTGCAAACTGCTAACTTTACTTGTGTATTCATTAATTTTTTCTGTAACTTCTTTTCTTTTTCTGTTAATTTCTTCCTTTTTTTCGTGAGGTAATTTGTCATATTCTTCGAGGGTCATCGGACGACCGTTGTGATGTGCCACAACTACTAAATCAGTCAAAGTCCTTTGTATTCCCATTTCTCGTTCATTTGCAAAAGTCTGAAGTCCTGTTTCTGTTTCAGCTCGTTCACTTTCAAGTTCGTCTTTAATGCTTTCTTTGTTTTTTTCGTATTGTTCTGTTGTAAAAGCACGTTGAATTTCAGAGCCCAGATTTTCAATTAATTTTTCTATGTCTTTTTTAAACTGACACCCTATCCCGGCTGAAAGTTCCAGGGACGTTGGTTCGTCAGGATTTCTAAAATTATTGATATAGCAAATATCCTGGGGAATCGGTTCGCTGGCAGCCAGTTTGTTGACTTCGTCGATTATCGTTGTACCCCTTCCTGTTCCTGGTGTTCCGGAAATGTACATGTTGAAATTATCATTTTTGATGTTTAGGCCAAAGTCAATAGCTCTGAGTGCCCTGTCCTGACCAATAGTTACCAGATTTCCTTGCGTGTCAGCAGTTGTTTCGAAACCGAATATATTCGGGTCACATTCCTTAATGAGATCCTGGGGTAGCAGGCGTTTATTATTATTATTATTATTATCTTGATTCATATCGATCCCCCCAATTAGTGAATATTTAAAGTTGTATCAATTTTATACAACTAAATAATTGTATCTAATCTCTAAACATAATTAATGTTCTTTTAGCTAATTATGATATTGTTGTCAATCGGGGTTTTTGGGCTCTATATGCAATACTTTTTTATAACTTGGGGCATACAGCTAGAGGAATTAATTATTATTTTCCTATAGGTAGCCCAAGCTTATTGTCTGCAATATTAGTACTAACTTGTTTTAATGAGGTATGTGAACCAGCCGTTTTCATGCCATAGTTCCGATGGGTGGATGTTTCGTTGGGCAAGATATTCGTCTAGTGCAGGTTTCTTATGCTTGATGATGCCTGAGAGGATCAGATGGCGGAGTTTTGGCTGCTGGTCGATAAGCTTATCGAAATGCTCCATAATCACATCAGCAGTGATGTTTGCAACGATAAGGTCATAATGTCTGGACGGAATTATGCCAGATTCTCCGACCATCAGATGAATGGAATCTTCACACCTATTTTGTTGACAGTTCTTCGCTGCGATTTCAATCGCTACAGAATCATTATCAATCGCATCGACATAATTTGCACCGAGCTTGTGTGCCGCAATGGCGAGGATGCCAGATCCAGTGCCAAAATCGAGAATGGTCATATTCGGTTCGATGAGTTTTTCGAGAAAGACGAGACAGCCTTTTGTCGTGGCGTGACCACCATTACCGAAAGCCATTCCCGGGTCGATCAGTACAACGGCTTTGTCCAGAGGAGCATCGACTTCTTCCCAGGCAGGGAGTATTATGAGTTTTTCGCCGATTGGTATTGGCTGAAAGAATTTTTTCCATTCGTTTTGCCAGTCGGCATCGTCACCTTCTGCTATTGTGAGTATCATCTCCGGGGAAATAGGTTCTAGTAATGGGCTAAGGATTTTTTTTGTTTGCCGGGCTTTTTCTTCCGAATCGAAATAGAGACAGAATCTGCTGTCCAATGTCCGGTCTTTCTGAAAGGGAGATTCGTATGCGTAGGATTCCGGTGATATCAAATCCAGGATGGAACTCACTTGTTCTTCGAAACTATGGTTAAGCTCAATGGTAACGGTATAGAATTCTGACATTATATGTACCTCTATTTTCTTATAAAGTATTAATTAGCATAATTATTATATATGATTATCTTGTCCGGACAATGCGTATTTCAATAAATCAAAAAGTTCTTTGAGTTAATTGGAGAAGTTGGAGTACACTGCTCCCGCTTTCAATAATTTATAACCCGGATTTTTACCTGTTGACGGATGATGGGGATATAGACTTTACCACTTTCCTATAACCATCTGTAGCTCAAATACTAAGAGCTACAGATGGAACAATAATCTACTTTTCGCTAGTTAATAATTTAAATAGCTGATTGAGCAGGGTATTGTCGGAATCTTCCCTTAACAATACTTCGATAACATCGTAGAGTTTTTTCAGATGGTTTACGATTTGGTCGAGCCGTGCATCTTTGTTTACCAACAGGTACAGTTTGCTTGTTGTTCCATCCCCGACCGGACCGCATAAAATTCCTTCGAGGTTGAAGGCACGTCTGGAGAACAATCCGGTGATATGCGACAGGACCCCGGCATGATTCTGGACAGTTAATTCGATAATAATATTAGCAGTCATAACTTTCACCTCCGATCATTTCATGATTTCCGGCGCCCGGAGGAACCATCGGCATAACATTTTCTGAGTAATGTATTGGTGCGTTTACTATACATGGACCTGGTTCGATGAGTGATTGCGCAAAAATCTTTCTCAAATCATGGCAACCTTTTAAATCATAACCTTTTATGCCAAATCCACGACCAATGGTAATAAAATCCGGATTTGACAGGAATTTTGATGCAATATAATTTTTTTCATAGAATAATTCCTGTTGCTGGCGGACAAGTCCCAAGTGTCCGTTATTCATAATGATCACTGTTACATTAAGGTTGTGATCAGCGAGTGTCGCTAGTTCCTGGATATTCATGAGAATGGATCCATCACCGCTGAAGCAGATAATGCGCTTTTCGGGATTAGCCAGGGCAGCACCGATGGCGGTTGGTAATCCGAATCCCATTGTTCCAAGACCTCCGGAAGTGAGCAGGGTACGGGGAGCCTTGAAGGGATACGTTTGAGCTACCCACATTTGATGCTGTCCGACGTCAGTTACTATGATAGAGTCCCTCTCTGCTAAATTACCTATAGTTTTGATTATATTTATCGGGTGGAATTCGTCTGCTTCAGGTGGTAATTTAACCGGAGTTCTATTTTTAATTTTTTCGACATAGGATATCCATTCGTGACGGCGATCATTGTGAACAAGTGGTAACAAGGATTGGATCGTGGCATCGATATCTCCTGTAAGGGAGTGTGTTGTTTCTTTGATTTTGTTAATTTCCGACTGATCGATATCGATATGGATAATGTTCGCTTCGGGACAGAATTTTTTGATATTTCCAGTAGCTCTGTCATCAAATCTAACCCCAAAGGCCAGAAGCAGATCGGTCTCTTTGACAAGGTAGTTAGTATGACGTGCGCCGTGCATACCAAGCATGCCAAGGTATAGCGAATTGTCTGCCGGAAAGGCTCCCAGTCCCATAAGTGTACAGGTTACAGGTATAGAATTTTTATTAGCAAATTCTAAAAGATTTTTATGGGCACTGGAATGAATTATGCCTCCACCTATATAAAGAATTGGACGTTTGGATTCGTTAATCATTGTTGCTATCTGTTCAAGCTTAGGGGAGTCTATAGACTTTTGCTTCTTTTCGCAGGAAATACTTGGCCAGCCATTAATCTCGATTTCTGACATTTGAACATCTTTGGGAATATCGATAACCACGGGCCCTGGCCGATCGGCTTGGGCGATTTCGAAGGCCTCAGGGATTGTCGTCAGCAGTTCGCTTACTGATCTGACCAGAAAGTTATGCTTGGTGATCGGTAAAGTAAGTCCGTAGGTATCTACTTCCTGGAAAGCATCGGTACCGATAAGTGAGGTCGGAACTTGCCCTGTGATGCCGATTATCGGTATAGAATCCAGTTTTGCATCAGCAATAGCGGTCAGAAGATTTGTTGCTCCTGGTCCGGATGTAGCAAAGCAAACTGCTGTTTTCCCTGATGACCGGGCAATTCCTTGTGCAATATACCCGGCACCTTGTTCGTGTCGCGCAAGTATATGCCGAATACTGCTTTTATATAATGCATTGTATAGTGGCAGGTTTGTTCCTCCAGGGATTCCGGCAATTGTAGTAATCCCTTGTTGTTCTAGTAATTTGATTGTTATTTCGGCTCCTGAGTATTTCATGGGTTTTCTCCTCGTATAATACGTTTCAGAATGGTTAGTCAGATCGGCAAATATTGCATTGATCTATAGACTAAACATTTAACAAGAGAAGTCCCTATATTATA
>QKMY01000049.1 GCA_003242895.1 Candidatus Margulisiibacteriota bacterium | reverse complement strand
TTATCCATTAGGTTGTTTTAATTATGGAAAGTATCTTTTCAGGTTGGGTTATCTTGAGAAAATGCAGGACGTTTTAGTTGCTTTATTTTAGGATATTACACCGGTTTTCCAAATCAATAAAAGAGCTTTTATTGGAAATTATCCGCTTAATCGATTTAAGAGTTAGATAAGGAATAATAACCGGCCGATGAGAGATTATTTAGCGAACAGTTCTTGAATAACTGCGAGAACAGACTTGTAGTTAGCATTCACGGCTTTGTCCATATTTTTGTACATTTTCCATAACCAGAATAGTTCTCTGGGATTTTTCAAAAAATAGAAAAAACTCTTCCAGAAATCTTTTTTAAACGGATTTCCTATCAAAAATTCCAGTTTAGGAAATTGGGTGGTTAAGTTATCCGAGAGAGCTTTGATAACGAGGAATGGAATGTCTCTGGTGACGCAATTATTGCAGAAGTGGTAGCTTTCCATGTCAACGAAATCCACATCGGGTGCAAGGGCTTTTTTTTCTGCATTATTGATGATTTTGTTTGTACAAAGGATGTTGCCGGCAGGTCGTATCGTTTTGAGCTTGTAGAGGAAGTTTTCACTGGGATGTTTCACTTCGCTGAGGTTTTTTGTGGTTACGGAAATAATGTTTTCCGGAAAGGCAATATCTCCGATTTTTTGCTGTGTTTTTAAGCCTCCGGCCATACCGATGAGAAAGGCTGCATCAATACTTTGCATATCGAATTGTTTGAGGTTTTTGTTGAATGCATTCCCGACTCCGAAGTTTGCAATTGTTACGCAGATGTTCTCAAGTGTGCTTTGATACACGGTAAGGTTTTTGTTTGAACTGACGAGTTTTGCATTCAGATGCTTACAAAAAGGGGCTATTTCTATTTTTAGTGCAGCAGCTATTAATATTTTTTTTGGCATATATGACCTTGCTGAATGATTTCTTCCCTTTATCGTGCAATTTTTCTTCTAAGAAGAAAAGTTAAACTGATTATACTCTAGAGCGGAGGGCTTCTCAAGTATGTAATATTGCCCTAAAATAGGAATATGTGATATACGGGGATCAGTTTAGAATAGCTTTTTTTCCGTGATTAATCATCTATTAGAGCTCTCGCCTTATTGAGGCGGAAGGGTATCATGCGCGTCCTCTCCAGTATCACAGGTCAACGATTTTGAGACCTTAGCCGTATGTGGTTTATGTATTAAAGTTTGCCGGGGTTAAAAAAATGGGTAAGATAGAGCCTTTCAAAAAAGAAAAGTTAGTGGTTGGCGTCATCATTAACGAAGAAAAAGAAGAGATTACAGTGGTAAAAGATACATTGATTTATTCTAAGAAAGGCTGGAGGGCCCTTCCCTGGACTTATCCCGACTTTCAAACAGTCGAATATCAGGTTGTATTGTCTGAGGTCCGGGCATTATACTGGCAGCAGATACAGGCGTACGTTGCCATAACGCAGGTCACACAGTGAACGTTCTCCTGGTATCGATTAATTCGAAATATGTACATTCTAATCTGGCGAACCTTACTATTCTTGCTAACTTTGAGAGTGAAGCGGCGATTGATCACCTTGAGTTTTCGCTCAAAGATCATTTTCTCCATATTATTAAGACGATTACCGGGTATCACCCTGATGTTCTTGCCTTTTCAACCTATATCTGGAATATAGAACTTATACTCGCACTTTCGGCGGACCTCAAGAAGCTCCTTCCTCAGGCAAAGATAGTTTTGGGAGGCCCTGAAGCAGATTATAATTATAAAAGCGTTATCTCGAATGCTTCTGTAGATTTCGTTTTTCGGGGAGAAGGTGATTGTGCTTTCTCTGTGTTTATCGAGTGCCTTTTGCGAAACCGGCCTCTTCCCGGCTATATTGCCACTGATCCCGGACAAGATATTCATCAGGCATTTACCGGAAATCTTAACTTGTTAAAAAGCCCTTATAATAAACAGAATATCGATAATTATAAGAATAGATTACTCTACTATGAAACATCGAGAGGGTGTCCTTTTCACTGTACCTACTGTCTTTCTTCTGCCATGAAAGGGGCCCGTTATTATTCATTAGAGAATATTAAAGAAGATTTTTCTTTATTTATCCGTTCGGGAATTAAAACCGTTAAACTTGTAGATCGGACCTTTAATTTCCCTGAATCGAGAGCTATCAGTATTCTTGACTTGGTGAAAACGCTTCATGAAGAATTCAACGGGAATACGATTTTTCATATAGAGGTGGTAGCTGATATTATTTCCGATGCGTTTATTGAGACGCTACGTTCTTTGCCCAAAGATCTTGTTCAGGTAGAGATTGGTATTCAGTCGATATATGAAAAAACGCTCATAAGCATTCAGCGCTCTGTAGATCTCAAAAAGCTAGAGAAAAATATAAAAAAAATAATTGCATTACATAATGTCCATGTCCATCTCGATCTGATCGCCGGGCTTCCCTATGAAACCCTGGAAGATTTCATCCGGTCGTTCAATTTCGTGTTAGGCTTTGAGCCACACCATTTTCAGTTAGGGTTTTTGAAGAAACTGTCTGGAACCTTGTTGCCCGAACAAACAGAGCATCAGATGGTATTTTCGGATAAACCGCCATATGAGATATATCAGAGCCGATATATCTCTTTTGCTGAGCTTAACTTTCTCAAAGAGGTTGAGAATATCCTTGACCGCTATTATAATTCGCGAAAATTTACCCATATCTGGAAGTATCTTATTTCGACTTGCTATTCTGATCCGTTTACTTTTTGTAAAGATTTTGCTCGGTACTTTGCTGAAGCTATTCCTGTAGAAAGCTCGTTTGGCCTCAGAAATCTGTTTACTTATTTGTATGATTTCATTAATTATAAACGATTTGTGAACAAAGAATTTTTGATTAATGTACTTGCTTTTGACTATCTGCTACAAGAAAAACCACGCTATTTTCCTGATTGGCTCCCTTATAAAAAAGATAAAGACCTATGTCTGTTCGCTTGTAAGAGAGAAGCGATAGTTCGTGGAGATATAGGCAGAGAAGAGCTTCGGCATTATCAGGAAAATATCCATGCGAATTATTTGAACTTGCTGATTGCCAGGGATAATTCAGAGTATATTCTCACTCATTCGAAGAAGCCGGAACCACTGTTGTTTTCTTATCCTGAGGGTAAGACAAGATTAGACATAAATAATGTTAGCCATTTGGAATTTTTGTTTTAGGTAAGAGATTAATTGAATATCACGTTATTTGGTTTCAGTGTTTTGTAATTCTTTGTTTGAGCTATTAGCATTGCGAAGACTATTTAATAATTCTTCAGGGTTAAATGGTTTTTTAATTTTTCTCATAGTAAGAGTTGCCATAATTTTGTTATACATGTGTATTCCCTCCTGTTAATATATCGGAGATAATAAGAATTCGTTGCAGATTTTTAGCAAGAAGTATTCTGGGGCATGGAGAAATAAAACGTGCTGCCTTTTCCTGGCTCGCTTTCAAGCCAGATCTTGCCTCCATGAGCTTCTATCGCCATTTTGCAGAATGTTAGTCCTAATCCGGTATCAAATTTATAACCCATTTTTTTAGAGTCGACATGCCCGAATTTTTCGAAGACTTTATCGTGGAATTCTTTGGGAATTCCTTCTCCGCTATCTTTGATTGCGGTCACTATGCTGTTGTTTTCGGTATAGGTCATTATTTCTACTTTTTGATGGCTATAGGAGTGTTTAATCGCATTGCTGATGAGATTGTTGAGGATTCTTTCGACGATGTTCTTATCTGCGTTGAGTAGTCGTGGCTCGAGACTTACGAGACTTACTGTGAGATTATTTTCTAATGCTACAATTTCGAGGTTTTTTAAGACCGTTGCCGATAGCTCATTTATGTCAAATTCTTCATACACAAGCTTCATTTTGCTTTCTTCCATTTTTGTCACGTCGAGAAGGTCGTTTACCATTCTCAGGAGACTTTCAGCTCCCATTTTTGCATCGCGGATGAACTCTTTTTGTTCCGCAAAAAGCGGGCCAACCTGTTCTTCCAGGACCAATGATAAACTCAGGCTAATTCCGTGAAGAGGGTTTTTGAGATCATGTACGAGCATGTGAATGAGATCATTTTTAAGATGCTCGAGCTGTTTTGAATTATTGAGGGCTATTGTCAGTTCGTTGTTGCTGTTTTCCAGATCTTCATGGAGGAATTTAATTTTTAAGAGGGATTTGACTTTGGTCAGTAGCTCTAGTTTGTTAAAGGGTTTTGATAAAAACTCTTCGGCGCCAGCTTCCATTCCTTTTATTTTATTATCAATATCTTTAAGCGCGGTAAGCATAATAATTGGAATAAGTTTTGTCTTTGGCGAAGCTTTTAGCCGTTTGCAGACTTCAAATCCATCCATTTTTGGCATCATGACATCTAATATCAGGAGGTCAGGCTGCTCTTTTTCTGCTAAAATTATGGCATCTGCTCCATTATTGCAAGAAATTGTATTATAGCCGGTTATAGTAAGGTGAGCTTCGAGGAGCTCAATATTTTGTGGATTATCATCCACTATAAGTATTTTCGATGAATACAGGTTCTTCAACGTAATGTTCCTTTCAAGACTCTTGAATAATCTTCGATAAGAGGATAGGAATATCATCCAGTGCCGCAACGTGGTCTATCACACCTTTTGAAACGGCAGCTTTGGGCATGCCGTAGACTATGCAGGTTTCCTCGTTTTGGGCGATGGTGATCCCACCTTTTGTATGAATAGCCGCAGTACCCTCTGCTCCGTCACTACCCATTCCGGTCATAATTATCGAAATAATTTTATTGGGGACATTTAGTTTGGCAGCGGAAAAGTACATTTTATCGACGGATGGTTTGTGCCCGTTCATTTTGTCGTCATTATTTAATCGAGCTATGATACCGTTTTTTGATTGTTCCAGGGTTAAGTGGCTGCCACCTCTAGCGATTAAGATTGCACCTTTACGCAGAACATCCCCATCTTCAACCTCTTTGACTGAAAGTTCCGAGATCGAATCTAATCTTTCAGCAAAAGATTTTGTAAAATGTTCCGGCATGTGCTGAACGATCAGAAAGGTTGCATCCAAATTCAGTGACAATTTGGGGATAATTCTTGCCAGCGAAGATGGACCGCCGGTAGAAATCCCAAAGAGAACAATTTTTGATGTGTGCTCAATAACCGGATAATAGTCTTTTTTTATTTTAATATCCCTGGGGAAACAGAACTTATCCGAAATATCGCCTTTTGTTTTCAAGTTTACCAAGGCTTTCAATTTTTTCATGAGCTCTTTTTCAATTACCGGTACCTCAAGCGCTGAGCCTGAAGGTTTGGTAATGAAATCCGCAGCGCCTAATGATAAGGCGTTGATGGTTATGTCTGCACCTTCTTTGCTTAATGAGCTTACGATAAGGATCGGGACCTGGCACTTTTTGACAATTTCCGGGAGTGCAGTTATCCCATCCATAATGGGCATTTCAAGGTCGAGGGTAATGATGTCGGGTGTGATGACCTTTAGCTTGTTGAGCGCGTCCTGACCGTCTGTTGCTATTCCGACTACTTCAAAGAGCGGGTCTTTGTTGATAATCGAAGCAATTGTTTTTCGGGCAAACCTGGAATCGTCTATTACTAATACTTTATATGTCATTTGTATGTCCTTAAAGGGAGGATTGCACAAAATTTAAAATAATCTTCATTCATAATATTACAGTATAACTTTTTTTAAACAAAATACGCAATATTAATTCCAAGGCAAGAAAGTTTTATTTTTTCGAAAACTTACTATAACTAAAAGTATTATAAATTATATCTGATATTTACATTATACAATTATTTAACGCGACATCAAAATATAATTATAACTTGTCGGGATGGAGGCATTTCTATATAATATTTTTTAAGCAGGTATATACTGTGTTTATACCACCATTCCCCCAAGGATAATTATGCAAGAGTTGTCATGTGATGTTTTGGTTATCGGGACAGGTATCGCTGGACTTACTGTAGCGTTAAAAGTGGCTGATGAAGCTAACGTAATCCTGTGTACCAAAGGAAAGCTAAACGAAACCAATACCGGTTTGGCTCAGGGCGGCATTGCTGTTGCCTTTGATGATGATGACAAGCCTTTTTTTCACTATCAAGATACGATGAATGCCGGGGCCGGATTGTGCTTATCCGAAGCGGTCAATGTTCTCGTGCATGATGCTTTAGCCAGAGTCAGTGAATTGATCACTCTTGGCGCCAATTTTGACAAAGAATTTGATGAATATTCTTTGACGAAAGAGGGTGCTCATGGAAAAAGACGGATATTGCACGCTGGCGACACGACAGGTCTTGAGATTGAAAGAACCTTAGGTCAGAATATCCTGAAAGAAAAAAACATTAAAATTATCGAAAAATTATTTATTAAAGATTTAGTAATTGAAGATAATGTATGTTGTGGAGCTATCGGGATACATGTTGATACCAGTGAGATTTTTGTTGTTAAATCAAAAGCTACTGTCATTACAACTGGCGGGCTCGGGCAAATTTATCTGAAAAACACAAATCCCGCGCTTGCTACCGGGGATGGTATCGCTATGGGGTTTCGCGCTGGTGTTAGTATCTGTGATATGGAGTTTGTTCAGTTTCATCCTACAACATTGGTTACCGGGGATAGAAAACCGGTTAGTTTATTTTTGATTTCTGAGGCTGTACGAGGTGAAGGCGCCTATCTTTTCAACAAAAACGGCGTTCGCTTCATGCCTGGCTATCATCCTCTGGCAGAATTGGCTCCTAGAGATATCGTTGCAAAAGCTATTGTTAATGAGATGGCTAAAACAGAGTGTGATTATGTGTTGCTGGACTTTCGCCCGATCAAAGAAAATATTCCGCGACGGTTTCCGAATATTTATAAACGATGTCTGGAGCAAGGTTTTGATATTACTCAACAACCGATTCCTGTTGCGCCTGCTGCACATTACGCAATGGGCGGCATAAAGACTGATGTGAATGGCGCGACGAGTGTTTCCGGACTCTATGCTGCCGGAGAAGTTTCTTCTGTAGGGGTTCACGGGGCAAATCGATTGGCCTCTAACTCATTGCTCGATGGGCTTGTTTTCGGACATAGGGCTGCTTTATCGTTACTTGAGTATATCAAAAACAGGCGACTGATCCCTATTGTGTACAAACCAAGGATCAGTACTAAAAAAGTTACTCCGGAAGATCTTCTCGTGATGAAGGGGCAGATTAAGTCAATTATGTGGAAAAACATAGGAATTATTCGAAATGAAAATGGCTTAGCGAAAGCTAAAAAAGATCTTTTAGAATGGACTTCGGTGTTTAACTTTAGTTCTTTGGACTATATGACTTGTGAGGTCCAGAACATGCTTCAGGTTGCATTGCTTATCGTGTCTTTTGCCCTTGAAAGAACAGAAAGCCGGGGAGCCCATTATCGAGAGGATTATCCTCAGCCGTTAACCGAATGGGAAAAGAGATTAGAGACTTCCCTGTCCTTAGCTAAATAGCAGATCCATTAATTCTTCTGGATTTTCAATCTTTAACGTACTTCTAACTATTTCTATTTCATTAAATGCTTTTATTGCATCGCTCTGTGTGGCTTCGGAGGAATAGATTGTAAAGGGTACAGGATGGGGCGAATGGGTTTTCGTTTTTACAGGAGTTCCGTGATCAGGAAGGAGTAAGATCTTGAAGTTGCTATACTGCTTTGCTATCTCAATCATCGGGCCGACGACGTGTTTGTCAAAGTCTTCTATTGCTTTTATTTTGAGGTTAACCGTACCTTGATGGCCTGCTTCGTCCGGAGCTTCTATGTGAACATAGACGAGGTCCTTCGATTCAAGTTCTTTGGCGGCGTAGGCTACTTTTTGTTCGTAATTCGTATCAAGATACCCTGTTGCGCCTGGAACCTCAGGAGTATCGAACCCAATTAATTTTCCTATGCCTTTTAAGAGGTCAACCGCAGTTATAATTGCCCCTGTTTTTCCATATTTATTGCTAAAATTTTCGAGACGCAGATTTTTTCCTTGTCCCCATAACCAAATGATAGTTGCCGGTTTTTTTCCTTCTTGGATTCTTTTTTTATTGACTGGATGGTCATGGAAAATCTTGGCAGATTTCTCCATTAATTCGACCAAGATCTCGCTTCCCGGACCTTCAGGCCCGTCTCCGGTAGCGACTTCCCCGGTGAGGTCATGTGGCGCAGTGGTCTCAATATCCGTAGGCCCATGGTTAATCACCAATAAATGTCGATAGCTGATTCCAGTATAAAAATGAATTGACGATGTTCCTAACTGTTCATTCAGGCTCTCAATGAGTTCGGTTGCTTCTTCGGTACTGATATGCCCGGCAGAATAATCTTCCATGATATCGTTATCCATGGTAACAAGGTTGCAGCGATAGGCAACATCGTCCGGCCCGAGCTCTATTCCTGCACTGGCAGCTTCAAGTGGCGCTCTTCCGGTATATGATGTTTTGACATCGTAGCCAAGTATAGAGAGGTTCGCTACATCGCTTCCCGGCTTGCAGCCGAGCGGCACTGTTCTTACCATACCGGAAATGCCTTGTTGTGCAAGGTAATCCATGTTTGGAGTCACAGCTACTTCAAGCGGAGTTTTGTTTCCAAGCTCATTTACGAGTTCGTCAGCCATACCATCGCCAAGTAAAATAATATATTTCACGAGAAAACCCTTTCTGCTAGCGAGTAATTTATATTGTAATGATTGTTCGTGTTAATCGTGATTTATAGCATATTCTTTAAACAACTGCTAACTATAAATCTTAAACCGGATTAAAGTCCGATTTCTTTCAAAATAAGCGCCTTATCTGCTTCTATTACAATCGGTTTCGGGGCTATTTCAACAGCCCTGTTCGGGTCTTTGACACCATGGCCGGTTAAGATACAGACTACACTTGCGTTTTTAGGGAAGTAGCCAGCTTTTAATTTTTTGATTACACCGGCAACCGAAGCTGCAGATGCGGGTTCACAGAAAACACCCTCTAATTTTGCCAATAATAGCTGTGCTTCAGTTATTTCTTCATCAGTAACTTTTTCGATGAGCCCCCCTGATTCGTCACGAGCTGCTTCGGCGGACTTCCAACTGGCGGGATTACCTATTTTGATTGCGGTTGCTATGGTTTTCGGGTCTTTTATCGGATGGCCGTCGACGATAGGCGCAGATCCGGCTGCTTGAAATCCGATCATTTTCGGTAATGTCTTTATTTTTCCGAGATTAAAGAATTCGTTGTAGCCTTTCCAGTAGGCAGTAATATTTCCTGCGTTACCAACCGGGATAGCATGATAATCCGGTGCTATTCCCCCGAGTTGCTCGATAATCTCAAATGCCCCGGTTTTCTGTCCTTCGATTCGATATGGATTAAGTGAGTTGACCATGGTAATCGGATAATTGTCGGTAATATCTTTAACCAGCAGCAATGCATCATCGAAATTTCCTTTGATTGCCAGTACCTTTGCTCCATGCATTAAGGCCTGAGATAGCTTCCCGAGTGCGATGTTGCCGTCCGGGATGAGTACGATGCATTGTATTCCGGACCTGGCAGCGTATGCAGCAGCAGATGCAGATGTATTGCCCGTAGAAGCACACATAACTGCTTTGGAACCGGCTTCAACGGCTTTGGTTATGGCTAGGGTCATACCACGATCTTTGAAAGATCCTGTAGGATTAAGCCCTTCGAATTTTAAGTAAATATTAATATCGGTGTTTAAATAGTTCGTGAGATTATGGGTTTTAATGAGTGGAGTGTTTCCTTCCAGTAAGGTAACGATCGGGGTCTTGTCAGAGACGGGTAGATATTCTCTATAGTTTTCTATTAAACCTGGCCAGCTCATTATTATTCTCCTTTTTATTCTGTTACATTTAGCATCATTTTAACATACATTTATATTTTTGAAATTATGATATTCATCCTTGTGATACAAACTGATTACCATTGATAAAGAATCTATAAGGCAGGTCTTTGGCTTTTTTGATGCCAATCCGGGGTGTTGTCATGATTTCCGGATCTTTATCATTGTGATTTTCTATGGTTAAGGCGGTGCCAGCTGCAATATCAAGTCCATTATCTAGCTTGGTAATATTGAAAGCCTGAGCAAGTTTTCCTGGGCCTGAAGCCAGGTCGTGAAGTCCGGTTTTTTTTCTAAGCTGCTGCATTATTTCTATACCATCGACGGGCTCGACAGCTCGAATAAGGACTGCGCAGCCTTTTCCTTGCGATTCAGTAACAATATTGAGGCAATAGTACATGCCATATATTAAATAGACGTACGCGATTCCGCCCTCTTCGAACATGGTTTTTGTTCTTGCTGTGATACCCCGATAGGCGTGGCACGACTCCTCATTTTCCAGATAGGCTTCGGTTTCAACGATGATGCCTGCAAGTCTTTTTCCATTGAGATATCGGACGAGGATCTTTCCTAGCAGAGCTTTGGCTACCGAGAGCGTGTCGTTCAAGTAAAATGACCGCGGTATATTCAGCATATTACAGCCCCGTACCTTTTCCCCGAGGTTTTTGTTGCGGGGTGTGCTTTTTATGTAATATTTTTTTTTGAATGAAGTTAATTGCCGACGAGCTGATATGGCTTACGACATACGAATGCTCGATATAGGTTTTTGCCGGTTGGTAGGCAAGGGAGCTGATAATGAGGGGAATCACGATGAAGCTTGATATGAAGATCCCTTTTAATAATCCGATAAAAATACTTGCCGCGATGTTAAGGGGAGTCAGGATGGTTGTAATAAACGTTTTATCAAATATTTTTTTGAGCATCAGGCCAATCAGGTTTATAACAAAAAAGACGGCTATCCATATGACAATGTAGGAAACAATAAGGATGAAATTATTTTCTTTGTGGAAATGGGAAGAGAGGAACAATGCCAATTGGTTATGCCACTTATACGCAGCATAACTTGCAACCACGAAAGCGATGAATTCGCTTATCATTCGCAGAAAACCTTTTTTTATGCAGGTATAAATGGAATAACAGGTAATGACTAAGATAATAACATCAAGAGAGTTCATAGTTAGCTGTTTTTTAACTCTTCTTTAAATTTAATTAATTTATTTTTTATATCCGGGTACTTCAGTCCCAGGATCTGTGCGGCCAGAATTGCCGCATTTTTTGCTCCGTTTATTGCCACGGTTGCAACTGGCACTCCTGAAGGCATCTGGACAATTGAGTAAAGCGAATCGACGCCTCCCAGGTCAGATGTTTTAATTGGTACGCCGATGACTGGAAGTGTTGTCATTGAGGCAATGACGCCAGGGAGATGTGCCGCTTTCCCAGCTCCGGCTATAATGATTTCATATGTTTTATCCGCTGTCGTTGCAAATTGTCCGACTTTTTCCGGGTTGCGATGGGCACTTGCTACCATGACATCATAGGGTATCTTGAATGAGTCGAAAAAGGCTGCTGCTTCATTCATAATAATCCTGTCTGATTCGCTGCCCATTATAATCGCTATTTTCATAATCGAGTCTTCTTTCGTGAAAAATTTTTAGCTTGTTGTTCAGGTAGTGTTTTTGCTATCCTATGACCGTGCATTATTGTATATAAATTTTATCACATTAACAAGGGCTCACATAGACTTCAAAATTTTCAGTATCTTAAACTGTTTTTATTCTTTACCTATATTATCTGGGTTAATTAATCTGGCAGATGATTAACTCGTATTTAATTTCCAAAGTTTTTTAAATGTTTGGTATAATACTATATATAATAGATAGGATTTCTTTACATTCATGCAGAATGTATATTATACTTAAACAGAATTTTCCTGCAAATAGATTGAGTAACAGGAAAAAAAGGTTTTGGAGGACTAGCGACAATGAAAAAAATATTGATAGCCGATGATAATACATCCATTAGAAAATCTTTGGAATTTATACTGAAACGAAGTAATTATGCGATTATAGAGGCAGTTAACGGGCAAGAAGCTTTAGAAAAAACGAAGAGCGATCTTCCGGACCTTATTATCATGGATTTTAAAATGCCGATCCTTAACGGCTGGGAAGCCGCAAAGCTTATTAAATCCATTGATAGCTTAAAAGGTATTCCGATAATCGGCTATACAGGCTATGCAAGTAAAGAGCATATTATGGAAGGGATGAATGCCGGCTGCAATGAGATTATCAAGAAGCCGATCGATCTTGAATCAATGAAGAAAAAAGTTGCAGCTTATCTCGATAGTTCAGAGGCCTAGGATTTTTTCACAAGCACTTATTTATGTGCTTATTTTTTCCATCAAATAATTTACCGGCTGCATAAAGAGCAGTGCGATAATGAACACAAACATGCCAATAATGAGAATTATTGCTGGTTCTAATAACCGTCGCGAAATGTCATATACATATAGAAACCTGTTTTTAATCATTTGTTCGATTTCTATTGCGCCGGCAAGCAGGCTTTCGCTATCCTCGTGAAGGAGAATAAGTCTTTGTATTTCCGGGGATGAGAATATTGTTGCCTGGATAGCCTGAGAAAATAAGTCGCCGTCATAGATTTTTACAATTATTCTGGACAGATCTTCCCGGGCCTGTGCTGAGATAAAAGATGTTCTCGTGTTTTTCAGCACTTGTGTAAGTTCTTTATTGTTTCCGAGAGCTATTTTCATGTTAAGATAAAATTGATATCTGTCCCATAAGTAGATGCCTTGCCGTATCAGCGGTACCTTTGTGAATAGTTGTAATAATAGAGTCCTGAAATGGATCAGTAGCGAGGTTATAAGACCAATGCAAATCAGAAAAAACAAGAAAAATCCCAGGAAATGTCCTGTGCAGTAGTGAACAGCCTTATTAAGGTAGCTCAGGACCTCTGGCACCGGAATGTCCATATCTACAAAGTTTGAGACGATCATAGGTATGAAACCGAACAAAAAAAATAGTGACAAAGCAATACAAAAAATAATAATAATGAACGGGTAGAGCAGTGTGAGGAGTAGGTTATTTTTAAAGGTTTTCATCGTCTCATTATATGCGAGGACTATCCCGAGTCCGGAGGGCAATTCTCCATATTCTTCGGTTGTGAGCAGGATAGCCGAGAGATGTGCCGGTAAAGACTGAGTTCTATTGAGAAAGCTGGCAAAGCTATTTCCTTGCTCGAGATGGTCCAATAGTTCGATGATAAATATTTTCGAGGTATGGGCATGGAGCGTAAGATATTTTTGTATGATTTCTTTGAGCGAATATTTGGCGATATTTGCTTTAATATAGGCTAATAAAAAATATATTTCTTTTTTTGCAATGGTTTGATGGTGGTTATTGAATATTGAAAAAAAATTTTGCATTTTCGGTTGTGATTTCTCCGGTTTGGGATAAAGGAATATTTTTTATTTTTGACAATTGTTCTGCAATTATCGGAAGGTATTGCGGTGTGTTTCTTTTTCCACGGTAAGGAATTGGGGTGAGGTACGGGCAATCTGTTTCAAGCATTATTCTTTCTATTGGGAATTCAGTTATTGAGACCTTGTTAAAATTGTTAAAGGTAATAACTCCGGTTAACGAAATATATGCGCCGATCTCATTAATCTGAGCTGCTGCCTTGGCATCCCCTGTGAAGCAATGGAAAACAACTTTTTGCGGATTTATTCCGGTTTCGCTGAGTATTGGAAATATGTCTTCCCAGGCGTCCCTGATATGCAAAATCACCGGTAAATTAATGCTTCGGGCAAAACCGAGCATATTTCGCAATACTTGTTTCTGTAATTCTTTGTCAGAATGCATATAATAGTAGTCCAGCCCTATTTCTCCTATGGCGACTATTTTTGGGTAGATGCTGCGAAGACCTGAGAAATGGGTTAATAGCTCGGGCGTGAACTGATTGGCTTCTTGAGGGTGTATCCCTATTGCAGCGTAGATATCCTCATGCTTTTGGCTCAAGCCGCAAGAAAATTGAGAAGAGTCTTTGTTGAATCCGACATTTACAATACGAGACACTGAATGCCCGATAGCCGTGGTAATTATTTCGTCTATTTCTTGCTCGGTATAATATTGAGGGAGGAGGTGGGCGTGCGTATCAATAAGCTGCACTATTCTCTCCTTGGAAATATCGGCAGGGCATTCCCTACCTGATGACCTGTATTTATTTGTCCCCAGTTGCTTTCCTCAGAAATAGTAACTTTGGTAATATCTTTTTTAATCTCAAGTTGATCCCATATTTTTTGGGAAGAAGCAGGCATAAACGGTGCTGTATAGAGCGCAATAATCCTGATTGTTTCAAGTAGAGTGTACATTACCGTTCCGAGTTTTTCGGTTTTTCCCTCTTTGGCCAGCGTCCAAGGGGCGGCTTCTTCTATATATTTATTTGCCCTTCTGATCACTTTCCATATTTCTTCCAGGATTAATCCGAAATCATAGTCAGTTAGCGCTGCCTCAACCACGAAGCGTAACTCTTGTGCCAAACTTTGAAGCTCTTTTCCTTCTTTGCTAAGACTCTCTTCTAAAAACGGAGGAGTACTTGCGTCAAAGTACTTTTTTACCATTGATAATGTTCGATTAAGCAGATTTCCCAGTTCATTTGCTAATTCAGAGTTATATCGCTGTTGAAGTGCCTCAAAAGAAAAAAGGCCATCTAATCCAAACGAGATTTCTTTCATGAGAAAATATCTGAACGGATCAACTCCATACTCGTTAACGACAGCATAAGGATCGATAACGTTTCCTTTCGATTTAGACATTTTCTCCCCGGCTAGGTTGATAAACCCATGTGCAATTACCTGTTTCGGTGGCTGAAGGTCAGCCGCAAGCAGTATGGTAGGCCAGATGATTGCATGGAATTTGATGATGTCTTTACCAAGTATATGAACTGCTTCCGGCCAGTATTCCTCAACCTTGCTATTGTCCTGTTCAAATCCAATGGCAGTTAAATAATTGATAAGTGCGTCGAACCATACGTATATATAATGTTTTTTTGTCAGATTAAGGCCTGGTATTTCCGGTACAGGAATTCCCCAGGACATGGTAGTCCGGCTGATGCTTATATCTTTTAATCCGTCTTTAATGAAATTAAGTACCTCATTCCTTCGAGTTGCGGGAAAAACGAAATGAGGATTATTTTCAATATATGCTAAAAGCTGGTCCTGATATTTTGACATTCTAAAGAAAAAACTATCTTCTTTAAGTTTTTCTACCGGTCTGTTGCATTCCGGGCATTTTCCTTCTTTTAGTTGCGTCTCGGTTAAATAGGTTTCGCAAGGCCGACAGTACCAGCCCTCATATTCGCCCAGGTAAATGTCATTTTTTTGATATATTTTATAAAAAAGCTCCTGAACAACATGGGCGTGCCGTTTTTCTGTCGTTCTTATGAAGACATCATTCGAAATGTTAAGCAATGTCCAGAGATCTTCGAATCTTTTTACGACCCGGTTAGCAAGTTCGATCGGTGTTTCGCCATTGGCTTCTGCCGTTTTCTGGATTTTTTGTCCATGTTCATCTGTTCCCGTAGAGAATATGACGTCATACCCCAAGAGCCTATAGTAGCGGGCCAGGACGTCTGTCACTATTGTGCAATAGGCATGTCCGATATGAGGCACATCATTAACGTAATAGATTGGTGTTGTAAAATATTTTTTTTGTGACATATCCATACCTTCTTTAGTGATTTTTCATTATTTATTGCGGAGAAATTATATCATTTTTAAAATTATATGGCAAACAATAGGGAACGCGCATGAGTCAATACGCGTAAACACAAAGAAGTTGAGTAAAAAATAAAAAGTTGATACAATACTCTTACATCTTTATAATAAAGAATTAATTTATTTTTTTATTTATCTAGAATTAAAGGTAAAAGAGGGCTTATCATGAATGCAAAGAGAATTTTGTTAGCCGATGATAATGAAAGTGTAAGGAAGTCGGTAGGGTTTTATCTCAAAGCGAAAAACTTTGAAGTGGAATATGCCCGTGATGGAGAAGAAGCCCTCCAACGACTTGATACCTTTCGACCGGAGATTATTATCCTCGATATAAAAATGCCGAAAATGAATGGGATCGCATTCATTAAAGAAATTCAGGAACGTGAAGATATGAAGGATGTTCCTATTATTGTCATTACCGCAGTTACTAACTTGAATAGTGATATAGAAATAGGCGACAAAAAAATAAAAGTAGTGCAAAAACCTTTTAGTCTCGACCAGTTATTGAAAGAGGTTTATTATGCTGCCAATTGCTAATAAACCTGGGAAACGGGTTCAAAACGCGGGTAATAAAATAATCTTGTCTTAACAAATACACCATGCTATAATAATGCGCTAGTTTGTCTTGGAGGTGTCTCTTTTGAAAAAATATGAGCTGATAGTAATATTTCACCCTGAAATGCAGGATGAAGAAATCAATAAGAACTTAGAGGAGATTCAAAAGGTAATTGTCTCCAAAAAGGGAGAAGTGTTTGGAGTTGATAAGTGGGGGATAAGGGAAATCGCTACAGAATTTGATAAGACGAATTCCGGGTTTTATGTTCTCATAGATTTTGAGGGAGATAATGAAATCCTCAATAAACTCTATAGCTCACTGAAGGTCAATGAACGTGTTGTAAGATATCTTCTTACGGTAAAGGTTATTGAAAAAGAAAAGGTAGTAAAGGCTAGTAAATAGATGGCAAATTTGAACAAAATAATATTAGTCGGCAATTTGACTGCTGACCCTGAGATGAGATTCACCGTAGATGGTTCTGCTGTAACCAAATACCGGCTGGCTGTACAGCGACCGCCGAAGAGTGACGGAGGAGAGTCCGGCGTGGATTTTATTCCTATCGTTACGTTTGGGCGGCTTGCTGAAATATCTGGTGAATATCTTAAAAAAGGGAAAACGGTCCTTGTTGAGGGACGAATTCAAGTTCGCAGTTACACGACAACTGAGGGCCAAAGCAAATGGGCCACAGAGGTAATTGCTAATGTTATGCGGATGCTTGATAAAAAAGGCATGGAAGAGACTCCTTCTGGTTCAGAAAAAGCTACTGAGGCGGCTGGTGCTGGGTCGGCTGTTGACCTTGACTCGGAAGATGCTCTTTACGATGACATACCGTTTTAGTTTGTCTGTTTAAATTAAGGAATTGTGGTATATGTTTAACAAAGTATTTATTATCGGTAATTTAACGAAAGATCCTGAAATGAGGTATACTCCTGGCGGGATTGCAGTTACCAGATTTACTATTGCAGTTAATCGATCTTTTAAAAAGAGTACGGATAGTGCTGCTAATAGTGAAGCGGATTTTCTTCGAATCGTTACCTGGAGAAGGCTCGCTGAAGTGTGCGGCGAGTTCCTTAAAAAGGGAACTTCGGTATTTATTGAAGGAAGATTGCAGATTGATTCTTATGAGAAAGACGGAGAAAAGAAAATTAGTGCCGAGATTATTGCTGATAACATGCAGATCCTTAGCAAGAAATCCGGAATGACTGAAGCTGATTTTGAGACTGAGGATAATCTTAATTCGTAGGTTAACTGTTTTTAGATCGTCTATCTACAACGAATAACCAATTTGAAGGAGGGGCTTTGATTAAATGAATCCAGAAAAAGTAAGAGTAAGAAAGAAAAAAAGAAGATTATGTGCCTTTTGTGTCGATAAACAAGATATTATTGACTATAAAGATATCAGCCGTTTGAGGAAGTATGTATCCGAAAGAGGCAAAATTCTTCCAAGACGTAATACTGGGAATTGTGCAAAACATCAGAGAGCTGTGACTGAAGCTATAAAAAAAGCACGAGCTATCGGGTTTCTTCCATTTGTAGTTGAGTAAATACGAAAGATTCGTTACTATAAGAGAGGTGTAAGTTCCGTGGTAAAAGTAATTCTTAAAAATGATGACAAAGTGTTAGGCGAAAAAGGAGAAGTCGTAGAAGTTTCTGATGGTTATGCCAGAAATTTTTTGCTTCCTAGAAAATTGGTAGTTATTGCCAGTGATAATAACCTTAAGTTTTATGAAAGCATAAGAAAAGCCCAAGCTAAAAAATTAGCAAAATTAAAAGAAGATGAAAAGGCTGTAAAAGATAAGATTGAAGCAGCGCGTGTTGTTATAAAAGTGAAAGCTGGAAGCAACAAGAAGCTTTTTGGATCTATCACGACTGAAATGATTGCGACTGCCCTTAATGCCCAAGTGGGCATCGATCTTGATAAGCGAAGGATTATTATACCAGCACCAATAAAAATGACTGGTAAGTATACTGCCCAAGCAAAATTGAAATATAAATTAGTTGCTACCGTAAAGCTCGATATAGTGCCTGAGGAACAGGAAGTAGACGAAGAACAGTCAGCGGAGTAGCAAGAAAAATAAAACATAATTTAAAGACAATAAATATCCCCGGCTAGTAACGGGGATATTTTGGTTTATAATATTCATATGAAAAATGTTTATGAAAATGTAAAAAAACTCCCCAAAAATCCGGGTGTTTATATCATGTATGACCGCACTGGTGAGGTCATATATGTTGGAAAAGCAAAATCCTTAATCGATAGGGTTTCTTCGTATTTTAATTCCCACAATACTTCTTCCAAAACCGCTCTATTAGTGAGCCTTATCGATCATATAGAGTATATTGTAACTGATACCGAAGTCGAGGCTCTGGTTCTTGAAAGTAATCTAATAAAGAAATACATGCCGCGATTCAATGTAATGTTGAAAGATGATAAGCATTATCCGTATATTAAGGTTACGGTTAATGATCGTTACCCTTCGATTCAAGTTGTGAGAAAGAAGTTTGATGACGGAGCGAAATATTTTGGACCTTTTCCTCAAAGTAGCATCATCAAGCCATCTTTAAAATTTATAACAAAGCATTTTCCAATACGAGTCTGTACTGGTGCAGTGAACGAAAAGAAAAAATGCCTTAATTATCATATCCGGAGATGTCTTGGGCCTTGTGTCGACGATATTTCTGAGGAAGATTACCGGCAGTTTACTGGAGAAGTCGTTCTCTTTCTTCAGGGAAAACACGAGCGGCTTAAATTAGAAATCGAAAAAAAAATGAAGGAGTTCTCGCAAAACCAACAATACGAACAAGCCGCAATCTATCGAGATCGTTTGCATAGTCTCCAGAAAATTACTCAAAAGCAAAAAATGATTTTAGACGCAAATGATAATATTGATGTGCTTGTGTACGAACAGGAATCGGGTATTGTTTATGTATGCATAATGGTTTTCCGTGAAGGATTTTTGATTCATCAATATAACTATTCTTTGGATATAGGTGATGAGGACAATATCGATGAAGTATTAACCCAAGGGGTGCTCCAGCATTATTCAGAGGTAGATGAATTTCCTCAGGAGATCCTTATGCAGGAATCGTTAAAAATTTCAGGTAATCTAGGGGAATCACTAAAAGTTTTTTTTAAAAATAAAGTTGCAATAAAATACCCTCATATGGGGCAAAAATATGATCTGATTAATCTGGCTGCACAAAATGTAATAAAATTTATTGGGAACAGGAATATTCTTACTCCGAAGGCACGGAGAGAACTGGAAAAACTGAAAGAGGAATTGGCCCTTGATTCTTTACCTGTGTCAATTCTTGGCTTTGATATCTCTCACTTGTCAGGGACTAACACCGTGGCATCCGCAGTATATTTTGAAAATGGAAAACCAAAGAAAAGCAATTATAAAAGATATCTTTTAAAGACTGTAGGTTCGAAACCTGACGATTATCGATCGATGTTCGAAGTTATATCAAGGTATTTTGGTAAACAGCCATCTGCCGATATTATTCTGATTGATGGTGGTAAGGGACAGCTCGGTAGTGCACTGCAAGCCTTTGTTGAAACCGGCAAGTCATATAAAGTTCTAATTAGCTTAGCGAAAAAAGAAGAAGAGATATTTCTTCCCGGAAGAGAGACCAGTATCAAGCTTGCTAAAAATTCTCCGGCATTGCATGTTCTTCAACGAGTGAGGGATGAAGCCCATCGATTTGCTATAACGTATCAAAAACAGAGGCATACTAAAAATACTTTCCGGTCGGCATTGGAAGAAATTCCTGGTGTAAGTAAGGATCGGAGGCAAAAATTGCTTTTTTATTTTGGCTCTTTAGAAGCTGTAAAAAAAGCCTCACTTGATGATATAATAAATATACCTGGCTTCGGCCACTCCTTAGCTCAAAAAATATATGATGTTTTTCATTAACATGTAAGGACTAGGTATGAAAAGCCCCCGATTGATTATAGTTGCGACAGTGCTGTGCCTTTTTCTGGCATCTTTCGTGCATGCGAAAGATGAGTTGTCAGAAAAGAAAAAAGAACTGGAATCAATCTATACTCAGTTAGAGGCACAACGCAAAAAACTGTCTAGCACTAAAATAAAAGAACAAAATGTATTACAAGAAATATCCTTTATCAGAACAAAAATTAGAAAAAGTACAGATAAACTTAATTATGCTGAGTTTATGACACAAAAAAGAACTATTGAGCTTAAGCAAATATCCTCAGATCTTATTGAGTCCGAGTATAACCTTGCCGCTATGCTAAAAAATTTTCGCGGCAGATTAAAAGAGATATATCAAACTCAAGATGTCAGCTGGTTAGAATTGTTGTTATCATCGAATAACTTTATCGATATTATAAATGAATTTTATTATTTTGAAAAATTAATTAAAAGGGATATAATACTTATTGATGATATTAAAGAAGAAAAAGATAAAATTGAAAGCAGTAAGCATCAGCTTGAGGTAAAAAAGAAAGATATTGAGAATCAAGCGGTAGTGATAAGGCAAGCAAAGCTTGCATTAGAGCAGAATAAAGTAGATAAAGAGAAGTTAAAGGCTTCCCTTGCTCAACAGCGGTCCCAGTATGAGCAGGAGATCAACGAGCTCGAAAAGAACTCCCGTCAAATTGAAAGCTTAATTAGGCGAATGGCTGCGAAAGCTACCGGACCAAAGATTGCCTCCACCGGAGTTTTCGTATGGCCGGTAGAAGGATGGATTTCTTCCCCCTACGGGTATCGAGTTCATCCTATTTTTAAAACTACTAAATTTCATTCGGGCATTGATATTGCTGCCCCAATGGGTAAGCCGATTCAGGCTGTGGATAGCGGTGTAGTTATCTTCAGTGGAAAATGGGGTGGCTACGGAAAAGCAACCATTGTAGATCATGGGAGAGGGTACTCCACAGTCTACGCGCATCAGTCTCGATTGCTTGTTAACGAAGGGCAGAAGGTAGATAAGGGGCAGATTATAGGGCTTGTTGGAAGCACTGGATTTTCTACCGGACCACATCTTCATTTTGAGGTCCGCATTAATGGTTCGACTGATAACCCGATGAAGTATTTGCCGCAAAAATAAGTAGGAGGAAGGTACGTTGAAAAAAAGAAAGATAGTTTTAAGTATAGTTGCTGTTGCAGTGTTTATTTCATCTTTTGTTTTTTTTAGTCCTGTCGCTAAAAGTGTTGAAAGCAGCTGGACCGTTTTCTATGAAGTTTTGGATATTGTCCACCGGGAGTTTGTTGAAAAAAATGTTAATACTACAGACTTAATATATGGTGCTATTAAAGGTATGTTAGAATCGTTAAACGATCCGTATTCCCGATTTATGGACCCTAAAGCTTTCGGCGAAACCAAAGTCCATATGAAGGGAGAATTTTATGGGGTCGGTATTCAAATCGGTATGAAGAATAACATCCTTACTGTTATTGCCCCAATCGAAGGTACCCCTGCCGATAAAGCGGGTATCAAATCTCTTGATTATATCGTGTCGATTGATGGTATTTCGACTGAGAAGATTTCCTTAGAAGAAGCTGTTAACAAGATCCGTGGCCAAAAAGGAACTAAGGTGCTATTGGGTATACGACGTAAAGGGGAGAAAGAAGTCCTGGAGATACCCATTGTGAGAGGTGGCATAAAGTTGAAGAGTGTTAATAAGTCGAAAATGGTTACCGATTCAATTGGTTATGTTCAATTAGTGACTTTTGAGAGCAAAGAAGCAACAAAAGAGATAGAAGATGCTATTTCAAAATTAAAAGAAAAAAAGTTTAAAGGGCTTATTGTCGATCTAAGAAATAACGGTGGAGGCCTACTCCAGAATGCTATTCAGATAGCTTCAATTTTCTTAAAAGAAGGCGTAATCGTTCAAACCGTTGATCGTAATTCTGAAAAAGAAATTTTTTCTGTGGTGCCTCGTCCGGTGAAAGTTCAGAGCTATTTGGTTATCCTCATTAACGAAGCTTCGGCGTCAGCCTCCGAGATCCTTGCCGGAGCTATCCAAGACCATAAACGGGGAATTATTGTTGGTAAGCATTCTTTTGGAAAAGCATCAGTCCAGAATATCCGGCCTTTATCAGATGGTTCGGCTGTTCTTATTACTATTGCCAAGTACCTAACCCCGAAAGGGACTGATATCTCAAAAAAAGGGATAATTCCAGATATTGAATCAGATTTTACTACTGAAAACATTAAGGTGATGTCCGCGCCTGAATATGAATATAATGAAAAAGACGATGTCCAATTGCAGAAAGCTATTAGCATTATGAATGATATGATGAAGAGTGACCAGAAAAGCGGGAAAATCAATAAAAGACAGAAATTAGTTACTGTGAACAAAAATAGCGATTAATGAGAATAATGAGTGAGTTATCCTATAAAAGCGGGCTTTGTAGCCCGCCTTTTATTTTTTTTGTTTTTGTGGTAATTATTTAGAAGGGTTATTTCATTAAACAGTTAAGGGGGTTCGCTTTATGATAAAATTTGGGACTGATGGCTGGAGAGCTGTTATCGCAGATGAATTCACATTTGAAAATGTATCGGTTGTTTCGCAAGCTGTTGCTGAGTATATCAAGTCGGAAGACAAACTGCGTGATGGTGTTGTTATCGGATATGATAACCGGTTCCTTTCCGAAAAATTTGCAAGAAAAGCTGCCGATGTACTTGTATCTAACGGTATTTCAGTTTATTTGTGCGAACAAGCCGTGCCAACACCTGTTCTTTCTTTTTCCGTTGTTAAGCACAAGTCATTTCTCGGAATTATGATAACTGCCAGCCATAATCCGTATGAATATAACGGGTACAAAATAAAGATGGACTGTGGAGCTTCTGCTTCTCAAGAAATAACTAAGGCAATTGAATCGAATCTCAATAAGGTTTCACCATTGATTGACGAAAAAGAATTAAGTAATGTCATTTATATTAATCCTAAAAATGAGTATATCGAGTATGTAAAACAAATAGTCGACTTTGAAAATTTTAAAAAAGCCGATTTTGAGATTATCGTTGATAACCTTTATGGTCCCGGGGCTGGCTATATCACTGATATATTAAGCGAAACGGCTATTAAGGTTACCGAAATTAATAATTACCGCGATCCTTTATTCGGTGGCGTTAATCCAGAGCCTTTAGCGCAGAATACTCCGGAGCTTCTAGAAATGATGCAGGAAGAAAAATCCTGGCGTGTCGGTATTGTGCTTGATGGAGATGCCGATAGGATTGCTCTGGTCAATTCTCAGGGCAAATTTATATCTGCTCAGGAAACTTTTGTTCTTCTGCTTGAGTACATGTTTGCGGTTAAAAAGAAACAAGGTGCCGTCGCTAAAGCTTTTAATATGACGAGAATGCTTGATAAACTTGCGAAAAAATATGGTATTAATTTAATAGAAACAAAGATCGGGTTTAAATATCTGGCAACGTACCTTATCAATAAAGAGGTAATTCTGGCGGGAGAGGAAAGTGGTGGCTATGGTACGAGTATGCATCTTCCTGAACGGGATGGTGTTTTTAACGCATTACTTATTATAGAACTCCTGGCACTGACGAATAAGATGCCAGAAGAGATCCTTCAGTCGGTAATGCAGGAGGTAGGCTCTTATTATTACAGTAGAATTGATATTTCTACACCTGATTCAAAAGTAAAAGATGCAGTTATGAATAGCTTGCTATCCGAGACAATTCGCGAGTTCGGCTCGATTCCTGTTAAAGAAAAAATAGAATTTGACGGGATTAAGTTCCTTCTCGAAAATGATGGCTGGATTCTCTTCCGTACTTCAGGTACCGAAAACCTGTTAAGAGTCTATGCCGAAGGTCGTTCTGAAGACAATCTCAAGAGCATCCTCAATTCTGGGAAAACCTATGTTGAGCGCTTTATTAAAACTTGAGCATATCCGGTGAGTTTCCGGGTGTAATGAATCTGTCATCTGCGGTCTGTATTTCACGCAAGCCGCCGATGACATTTTTTTGTCAAGCAGAGATCGATATGATAAAACCAGCGAAAAAATGGAATAGGCGATATTAACTTTTTTGTGCTATAATTTTAACAATTTGCAGAGTAGAACACAGTAGGATAGTACAAACAGCATTTTTGCCAGAGAATTTAATTTCGAAAAATATTTATACATTAGGATTGTATTAAATGCCCTTGAGCACGAAAGATTTAATCGGATTAAGAACGCTCTCGAAAAAAGATTTAGAATTTATTCTAAGCCAGGCGGTTTATTTTAAAGAAGTTCTGTCCAGACCTATTAAGCAGGTTCCCGCACTTCGTGGGAAGACCATTGTTAATCTTTTTTGTGAACCGAGCACCAGAACAAGGTGCTCGTTTGATATGGCTATCAAGAACCTTAGCGCGAGTGCTCTGACGGTTTCTGTGAATACCAGCTCAGTTACTAAGGGAGAATCTCTTCTCGACACAGTAAAAAACCTTGAGGCCATGGGGGTCGATGCTTTTATTATTCGTCATTCCATGGGTGGAGTCCCGAAATTTATTGCTGATCATAGTAATATTCCTATTATCAATGCTGGCGATGGCTTTTGTGAGCATCCCACCCAGGCGTTGCTGGATATTTTTACCATGCAGGAAGAAAAAGGCTATCTCAAGGGTAAGAAAGTAGTTATTTTAGGGGACATCAAGCATTCACGAGTTGCCCGGTCCAATATCTGGGGCTTAAAAAAACTTGGGTGTGACGTTGTTGTCTGCGGTCCGCCAACCTTAATTCCGGAAGAGATAGAAAAAACTGGGGTGAAAGTTTGTTATAACTTGCAGGAAGCCTTAGCTGATGCAGATTTTATCAACGTTCTTCGAATACAAATGGAACGACAGCGAGTTGGCTTATTTCCTTCAGCCAGAGAATATCATTCGCTCTTTGGCATCAACCGCAAAACTTTAAAATACGCCAAAAAAGATGTTACCATTCTTCATCCCGGACCAATTAACCGGGGAGTTGAAATTACTTCGGAGATCGCTGACGGACCATATAATGTGATATTGCATCAAGTGACGAATGGAATTGCCATACGAATGGCTGTGCTGTTCTTGTTACTAACAAAAAGAAACAAAGGGCAAACGACGTGAGTAAAAAGTATCTTATTAAGAATGGCATGGTTATTTTTCCTGATAGCAATATAGAAGAATTAATGGATATTCTTATTGTTGATAAAAAGATTCAATTACTAGGTAAGAATATTGAAAATAGTGAAGCTACCGTGGTTGATGCTGCCGGATGTTATGTGGTTCCCGGGCTTATTGATATGCATGTTCATTTACGTGAGCCGGGGCAAGAATATAAAGAAGACATTGTAACCGGTACGAGAGCAGCTGCGGCGGGAGGGTTTACCTCTATTGCTTGCATGCCGAATACAGATCCGGTAGTGGATTCGCCGGAAATAGTTCAATTTTTAATGAATAAAATAAAAACTTCAGCCAAGGTAAAAGTCTATCCTATCGGCTCAATAACCAAAAACCTTGAAGGAAAGCAGCTCTCTGAAATGGGACTTATGTTTTCTTCCGGGGCTGTCGCTTTTTCCGATGATGGTAAGTATGTTCATAATTCAGAAGTGATGAAAAACGCCCTTCTCTATTCCCGTACCTTAGGGGTTCCGCTTATTTCTCATAGTGAGGATCCTTTTTTAGTTGAAGACGGCGAAATGAATGAAGGATATTATTCAACGATATTAGGGCTCAAGGGAATTCCTGCTGTCGCAGAAGAAATAGCCATAGCCCGGGATATTTTACTTGCCCGGTATTACGGGCCGGTACATATAGCACATGTCAGCACTAAAAATGCAGTTGAGATGATAAGAAAAGCCAAGCAGGAAGGTGTGCCCATAACGGCAGAAACAGCGCCACACTATTTTTGGTTTACTGATGAAGATGTCAAAACCTATAACACAAATTTTAAAATGAAGCCGCCATTAAGAACGAAGGAAGACAAGGATGCCTTAATCGAGGGTCTCAAAGACGGGACGATCGATGTCATTGCAACTGATCATGCTCCGCATTCAATCGATGAGAAATTGTGTGAGTTTCGTTTGGCTGCATTTGGGATCATAGGGCTTGAGACTGCGCTATCTGCTACGATTACGAAGCTTTATTATGAAAATAATTTGCCCTTACCTTTAATTTTTCAAAAATTAACCTGCAATCCGGCTCGAATTCTCAATTTGCGGAGCGGAACGATTATCGCTGGTGAATATGCCGATATTACTATTATTGATATAAACAAGGTTTATACCGTATCTGAAAAGCATTTTTATTCGAAATCCCATAACTCGCCATTCCTGGGAATTGAATTTAAGGGAAAAGTTGTCTATACTTTTGTGGATGGAGCGATGGTTTTCAGCAAAAATAAGGTACATTAATTCTAAACGATATTTATAAGAGGGTATTATTATGAAGGCAATTTTGTTATTAGAAGATGGTAGATCATTCGTCGGGAAGTCATTTGGCGCTTCCGGTGAAGTGATTGGCGAAGTAGTGTTCAATACTTCTATGGCAGGGTATCAGGAAATAATTACTGATCCATCATATCAAGGCCAGATTGTAACCATGACCTATCCTCTTATTGGTAATTATGGTATGAATCAAAAAGATATGGAATCAAAAAAGCCTTTCATTAAGGCATTTATTGTAAAAGAAACTTCAAATATTTATTCGAATTACCGGGCTGATTGTTCACTTCAGGCTTTTTTTAAAACAAATAATATTATTGGACTTGAAGATATTGATACGAGAGCGCTGGTTCGTCATATTCGAGTACAAGGTGCGATGCAAGGCATTATCTCGACCGAAGATTTTGATAAAGAGTCGTTATTGAAAAAAGTGAAAGAAGCGCCGTCAATCGTAGGAAAAGACCTGGTATGCGAGGTAACGACAGCTTCGTCTTATATATGGGGCGAGTCAACCGTGGATAACACTGAGTTCATTAATCCTTATTTCTCAGCTAAAAATGAAAAAAATTCCTTTAATATCGTAGCCTATGATTTTGGGATCAAGCATAATATTCTACGGTTGCTTATTGATCATGGCGGACAGGTAACCGTAGTTCCTGCGGCTACACCGGCGCAAGAGATTCTGGCGATGAACCCGGACGGCATTTTCCTTTCAAACGGACCTGGTGATCCGTCCGCTGTAACCTATGCAATCAATAACTTGAAACAGCTGCTTAATCTGAATATTCCGATTTTTGGGATTTGTTTAGGGCATCAACTGATGAGCTTGGCTTTAGGTGCCCAGACGTATAAATTGAAGTTTGGACATCGGGGCGGTAATCATCCGGTGATGGATATGGTTACGAAAAAAGTTGAGATAACTAGCCAGAACCATGGCTTTGCTGTTGATGAAAAGTCTTTGGCGAAAACAGAGCTTGAGCTTACCCATATTAATCTTAACGATCATACGGTTGAAGGTGTACAGCATAAGACAAAACCTTTTTTTTCTGTCCAATATCATCCGGAAGCTTCTCCTGGCCCTCATGATTCGAATTATCTTTTTGCTCGATTTTTCGATAATATAAAAAACTATAAATTTAATGGAAAATAGTAAAACTTTTACCGTAACTGAGGCAAACAGGTATATTAAGAATATCCTTGAGCAGGATATCTTTTTAAGTCGGTTGTTTATTTCCGGAGAGATTTCCAACCTGAAACACTACAAAATTGGCGGGCAACTCTATTTTACGCTTAAAGATGAAACCAGCCAGTTAAACTGTGTAATTTTTGAGACCATGGCCCGGCAACTCAAGTTTTCACCTGAAAATGGTATGAAGGTTAATGCTGTGGGGCGGCTTTCTGTTTTTGAGAAGAAAGGTTACTATAATCTCCAGATATTTGCGATGGAACCGTTGGGAATAGGACCTTTGGCACTTGCCTTTGAACAGTTAAAGCAAAAGCTTTTTCAACAAGGATTGTTTGATCAAGGTCGAAAAAAGAAAATCCCTCAGTACCCAGAATCAATAGGCATCGTTTCTTCGCCTTCGGGGGCAGCCCTATGGGATATCGTGACTGTTGCCAGAAGAAGAGCTCCCTACGTAAAAATATATCTTTATCCTGCAATTGTCCAAGGAGAAAAAGCGCCCCGGAGTTTAATTGACGCATTAGAAAGTGCGAATAAACATAATAAAGTCGACCTTATCCTGCTTGCCCGCGGCGGTGGATCTTTGGAAGAGCTTTTTTGTTTTAATGATGAAACCCTCGCTTATGCGATTAGCAACTCAGAAATACCCGTCATTTGCGCCGTAGGCCATGAGGTGGATTTTACAATTGCTGATTTCGTCGCTGATCTTAGGGCTCCAACGCCATCAGCAGCAGCGGAAGTTATTTTTAAAGATGTTAATGAGTCACTTAATAAAATAAAAATATATGAAGAAATAATGCTCAAAAAGATGCAATCGATTATTGAGGATTGTCGATTGCAAATAGATAATAATATTTCAATAATGAGCGATGCGCTCCATGATATCTTCGACGGAAGTGAAAACAAGCTTGGCAATCTGGTTGCAAGATTAGAATCTTTAAATCCACTTTCTATTCTTAGCCGCGGATATTCTGTAGCTTCCATTAATGATAAAATTATTAAAAAAACCATTGAATGTAAGCTCGGTGATAGTATTGCAACCCAAGTTGCAGATGGAACAATAAGATCAAAAATATATCAAATTAGTACGAACAGCAGTCTTAGTGGCTCGACGTAATAACCGGGACTTCATAATTATTGATTGCTTTCTTCTAAGAATGGGGACATGGTATAATGGCAAATATGAAAAAAGAGAAACAATTATCAGAGTTATTAAATGAATTAGATCACGTGGTTTCGCGACTTGAGACGGAAGAGGTCACGCTGGAAGATTCTTTTAACCTTTATAAAAAAGGTGTCGAAACTGCTCAGATTTGCTATGAGAAACTGAGATTAGTTGAACAGCAGATTAAAGTTATTACAGAAGATAAAAATGGCTTTAAAGAAACTATTCTTTCAAAAGATGCAGAAGATGTAAGTGTAAGCAAAATTATCAATAAAGATGAAAAAAAAGAAGAGAAAACAAGAAAGTCAGTAAAGGATCAGCCATATGCCAAAGAGGATGGAGAGCGCACAATTTTTCCAGGATTATTTGAATGTAAAGAAGCAGATAATTAATCAGGCACTGGAAAGCTATCTGCCGGAATTAGCTTTTCCTCAAAAATTGCAGGATGCCATGCGATATAGTGTTTTTGCCGGTGGAAAGCGTATCCGGCCAATTATGACCCTTGCTGCAACAGAACTCTGCGGCGGAGATGAGTCCCGGGCACTTCCTGTAGCCTGTGCTATTGAGCTTGTGCATACTTATTCGCTTATTCATGATGATTTGCCGGCAATGGATGATGATGATATGCGAAGAGGGCGCCTTACAAATCATAAGGTTTACGGTGAGGCAATAGCGATACTTGCCGGAGACACCTTAATGACCTATGCTTATCATTTGATTTCCAGAGAGTATAGGAATATGGACCTGTCTCCCGCAATTGTACTCCGTCTTATTGAAGAACTTGGTGATGCGACCGGTATTTCCGGGATGGCAGGCGGACAGGTTATTGACCTGGAATCTGAAGGGAAAGATATCTCGTCGGATGAATTGAAAAAACTTCATGAATTGAAAACCGGAGCCCTGATTAAGGCAAGCCTGCGATGCGGCGCTATCATTGCGGGAGCTGATGAACTTTCCCTGCAAAGGATAACCAATTATGCCCATCATCTGGGTATAGTGTTCCAGATAATTGATGATATTCTTGATGTAACTGGTACTACCGAGGCTTTAGGTAAGCCTGCCGGATCTGATGAAAAAAATAATAAGACAACTTATGTCAGTCTTTATGGCCTGGAAAAAGCGAAGCTTATGGCAGAGGAAGAAACCAAAGTTGCTTATGACGAAATCCGTCATTTTGGTGAAGGAGGCCGTTTCTTTACTTCCCTTATCGATTATTTTTTGAAGCGAGAATCTTAGTTTGTTTTTTCTCCTTCTTATATTCCAGAATATCGTTTTTTAGCTAGGATAATTTTTCATTCCTTAAACTGAAAATAAGTCTCATATCATATGATTTTCCTTTTCCCTTCGAGTAAGAGCCTTTGCGGCACCGGCTTTCAATGAAGGACTATTTATTTTTATACTGATGATTCATATTCGATACGCGTGTCAAATCAAATTAAAACCTGACCGTAGGAGACAATAGTAAATCAAATCAAAACCTGACTTTCCACCTCCTTTCTTTTTTGATTTTTATTAACCATTCTGAGCAGCAACTATTGTTTTTAGCTCATATTTTTTGTTATTTAATTCACCCAACACAAACAGTATTTTATCTATTTTTCTCTTTAATTCTGCAGGATT
>QKMY01000048.1 GCA_003242895.1 Candidatus Margulisiibacteriota bacterium | reverse complement strand
AGCATTGTTGCTCTTCGAGCTCGTTATTTATCTAATGAATGGGATTATGTCGTCGATAATTACTTAAAAGTCGCTTAACCCACCGAAAGTATCTGCACCCCACGTTTTTTCGTAATGAAACCTTATATAAACAAAAAAAAACAAGAGCTGTCACTTAAAAATATTTATAGAAATAAACCGAGTATTAATGCTATAATTTTTATCATAAACACAATACAAAAAGGGGAAAGATTCTTATGGAATGTTCAAATTTAATGACTTGCAGTTTTGTTAAAACTTATCAAAATGACCCTGTCGTCAGCATAGGCGTTAAGGGCTATATAACTTCATACTGTAAAGGGGATAAAGAAAGCTCCTGTTTAAGAAAGAAAATCAGCCAGCAACTGGGAAAGGATAAGGTCCCAACAAATATGATGCCTTCAGGTCGACCAGTTCCCAATACAAAATCCATGGACTGGCAGGATAACCTATTCCCCATACTTAAAGAAGCGGGCGTTCATATAGTTAAAGTCTAGCTGGTTGGATTTTTTTGCGATATTCCAAATCATATTCTATAATGATATCCCAACAACCCGGAGAAGGAGTAGATATTGTTATCGCAAAACATCAATCCAGGAAATATTCAGCTAAACAGTGATTTCAGAATAGTAGCGTTGTATTCTTTTCTATCAGTCGGATAATCAGATTGTCTGCCAGGTGAAGAAGTAAATTTGCCATGACTGTCCGACTCGGGTAATAAATAAAACCCGGCTCCGAAATAAGGCTCTTCACAAATTACCCGCTGATATAATTCCATAACCTTTGCTCTGTCTTCGGCGGTACCTTTGGAGCTGTAATATGAGATACCCAGGAATGCCTGATCATGCAATTTCTTTGTTTTCATTAAATACATAAGGCTTTCAGTGATCCCTTCTAAAGTTCCCGATTTATTGGCAAATCTTTCCTCCTGAAAAATTTCATTTGGATGCGGAATAGCTATTTTTCCATTTGCAGCATTTAATAAAAAGGATATTTCCTCAATAGATGGCAGATAATTGGTATACCCTTTATTGCTCTTATATTCATGTGGAAGCCATTTATACCAGACGTCTTTGGAACGTGTTATTTCCAGAGAATTGAAATAATCTCTGTATTTATTAAACAAAGCATCAGTGATATGAGATCTGATAATATTTCCTCTGGCTGCATTCCTAACTTCTTCCTTGGTAACAGCTAATTCAGGGAACCTTTCATTTAGTTTCCCCAAAAGCATCCAGACAGCCTTTTCCTTTGCCTCAGCAGTTAATGAAAGTTTGTGCAGCATGTTCTGGAAAACAGGCAAAGAAATCAATTCGTCATAACATTTATAATAATCAGGAAGATATGCAAGCATATGCACCGGTAACCCGCGAAACATGACATTGAATTCCACCCCGGGGATAAAAGTAAAATCCCTGCTCACTCCAAGATCCTTAAAATAATCGTTAACTATCTGTGCCGAAAGATAAGATTCATGATAAGGCTTAAACTGGGGCAGTATATCATGATCAGTCAGCGCAACTGCAAATAATCCCTGTTCATATGAATCAAGGATATGGGCAGCAGGCGTAGAATAGCCATCAGAAAGAAGAGAGTGCGTATGTAAATCTATTTGACCAAAAGATGGCGCGTTGTGAAGATCAGGATAAGGAACAAAAGGCAACAAAACCTTTAAGGACTGCAACCTTTGAGACATATATTCCTGCCCTATTACTTCAGTAACGATGGTTCTGGCAGCAAGTTCCCTGATAGATGGATCAGAATGAGTCAGCTGGTTTTCCAGAAAATCAATAGAATCTTTATCAGTGATATAGCCTTTATTCAATAAAATGTTTATTTTAGAAACAATTTGGCTGTTTTCTCTAAAATTATCAGAAAATCCTCCAGCTAATATTTTCTTAAGCATGCATGGGTATCCTTTTCTTTTTTATTCTGGTTATTATTCGTAATCAAAATGGATTTATTTCAAATTATTAAAGAAATGAAGGAAAGTAAGTAAATCTAATTATCACAATTGCTGCTAATAAAAACACAATATTAAAGCCCAAGGAACCCAAAAAAGATATTTCTAAAAAAATCGATATTTTGTTTGCCTAAAAAATGAAATTTTTATTCTCTTTTTTCGAAATAATAAATAGAAAAAATATCTAGAGGAGGAAACTGGATGGAAATTTATAACAAAATCATTCAAATTAAAGAAGGATCGGGGGGTAATTCCAAGGTACTAAATCCATTAAACAAAGCAGGAATACCTACGCTGCTAAGATATTTAAACAATTATAACATAACAGGAAAAGTAGTTGGCTACAGACCTGATTACAATGTCACTTGGGGAGCTGCCGATAATGAACGCGGTTACAAAATAAAGAATGCTGCCCGTATAAAACAAACAATGCCTGATGTAACTTCCATCATAACAGCAGGTGGAAAACCGGCAATAATGTTTCATATCCAGGACAAAGGCAAGATAAACGGGGTCGAGTTCAAAGACAACCTTGAAGTAACAGAAGAATTGGCATTACAGCTGAATGCTTATGAGAATTTTAATAAAAATTTCTACGCTGTAGTAGATGGACAACCGATTAATCCGGAACTGGCACAAGGCAAAAAAGTAGTCTTAATAGGCAGGGTTGAAGAAGAGAAGTTCTCAGGACCTGAAGCTCTCAAAAAGTTATCGGAACTAAAAGCCGGCAAATACGATATAGTCGTAATGCAGAATATCAGACTTAACCAGGATGACCGCAAAGCTGTAGGTTCCAATGGAACACATATAGTCGAACCTCTCGTTCCTTTGCTTGATGTCATGGTCAATGACGCAACCAGTGCCTGGCACCGGCCAAAAGACCCGACAATGAAGAGCATCAACGAAATGATGCTTGAAGCTGGGAAGCATTCAGTTGCTGGGGAATTATATGTTACAGAGGGAGGGAGTCTTCAAACCCTGAGAACCGGGTTCTTAACAGACCCTGAACATTCAGTTGCCATATTCGGAGGCGCCAAGGTTGCAGACGAAGTCAATGAAAAAGGAAAGGTTACCAAAGAAGGTAAACTTACCCCTATTCTGAAAATTGTTGAGCTCGGGATTCCAAATATAAGTCTCGGCGGCAAAATGCTCAATCCGATCCTGGCAGCATTAGGAAAATCGATCGGAGCAGCGAAGATAAGCCAAGATGAGCTGGAAGGAGCACAGAAAATCCTTGATGCCTGCAAACAACATAAAACATCGCTCATTTTACCAGAAGATTACATTACAGTGCCGGAAAATTATTTTGAATTACAGCCGGAAGAAAAGGCAAAATCACTTAAAATTGAAACTGAAATATCAGAGGGCAGAATGCAGGTTGATATAGGTCCAAAAACCAGAAAAAATTTGGAGGAATTAATAGACAAAATGAACTACTGGTACTGGAACGGACCTATGGGAGTATTCGAAGATCCGCTTCTTGCTAAAGGTACAGATACAATAATTGACGCATTAGATAATAAAAAAAGCGGATTCGGCATAGCAGGCGGAGGCGACACAAACGCTGCTATAGAACAAAACAAAGGCTCTGATTACAAAGGGACGCCAAACAACGTTGTCTCTACAATGGGTGGGGCTGCTATGGATTTTCTGGGTTTTAATCAGAAGGATAATAAAGGGAATATTAAAGATTTACCGGTTATTGAATCTCTTAAAAATCCCAGTATAGCATAATTTTATACACAAAAAATATTTGGGAAATTCCCATAAAAAATCGGCATACTGAAATAGTAGACATGCAAATAGAGTGAGGTATTCCGAGGGAAAAAATATCGAAGGTTATAGAAGTAATTAGCACAACAGTCCGCAAAAGTGCGGACTGTTGTTTTGTCTTATTAAGGCAATAAAAAGTTGTTGTACCGGAGTATATTCTCACATCCTGCAAACCATATTTTCTATTTAACTAAAGGACAGCTAGGATCTACTGACCATTCAACCATGGCACCGTCATATACTTTGGTATTTTCGAAACCAACGATGTGTTTTAAGGCCATTCGTACCAGTGAACTTCTTACAGCTGTCCTGCAATAAATAATAACTTCGTTGATATTAGCATTTAAACCGGCTTCTTTAAACATTTTTGTAAGTACAGCCTTATCAGAAAATTTACCATCTTCATCAATCAGTTCTTTATAATTATTGTTAATGGCTCCCGGGATATGGCCTCCCCCCCTTTTCACATTGCTTCCTGCAACCTGACCGGAATATTCCTTCTCGCCTCTTGCATCCAAAATGAGAACATTAGATTTGTTAAGTTTTGACAAAACGTAATCTTTAGAAACTATAAACTGCGGTTGCGAATTCAATTTAAATTGTGTTTTAGTAATTTGGGGAAGATCGCTCGTCTTTTCCCGTTTTTCAGCTAACCACTTATTGATACCGCCATCCAGAAACTGTACCTTGTCATGCCCGCAGCTTTCGAGATAGAGGATCATTCTAGCTGCCTCTCTCGCATCGGAGTTTTTCTCGTACACAACGACTCTCTTACTGGTATTAATTCCATTAGAGCCAAAAAGTTCGGCAAGTTCTTTCAGTGGGGGAATTATGTTTTCAATAGGTGAGCTATGGTCATAGATATCTCTGGTATATAAGTTAATAGCACCCTTAATGTGCGAAACTCTATACAGCTCCGGGGTACGGCAATCAATAATAACCAGATTTTTGTCATCTATTATCTGTTCCAGATCATTTGTTTTAATTAATACCGGATACTTTCGTGAAAATTTTTCTGCGCAATTTCCAGTTGAAACGATGCCAAGTAATAAGAAACATAAAAAAACCAATACTATTATATTCTTTTGCTTCATCTTAATCCTCCTTAATATTGTAATTGCAAACTAAATGCAAATTATGTAGGTTAACACACCTCCCTGATTACAAGGTATAGATTTACATTACAGAACTGATATTTTTTTCATTAACAACTGTGCTTTGTGGTTGATAGTTGAGAGGCGGGATTCCCTTTTGATGTCGCCAGTACGTAATAGGCTTCGGGTGAAAAGTAATACTTTAAAACAACGACAACGCTTTTGTCATCGTCAATAATTAGTGTTTGTTTTTTTCTGTGTCAGTCATAACCATACTATATTTTAGCAAATTTTAAAATAATGTGAAAGTTTTATACCACGCAAACGGTTGAAACAAAGAGATTGGGAATATTTGTTCTATAAACGTGCAAGTTATGATAAAAAAAATCCGATATAGAATTAGATATTTTTACAATTTGTATTTTCCTGTCCGGACAGCAGATATACTTCGGCATTTGGGAATACCTGCCAGTGAGATAGTAATAATGCTCAAACCATAGACGGAGACAGATATGACCGTAGCGGATATCAGGATAGCAATTGGAAGTTTGGCAATTTTTCGGATAAGAAAGTTCGTGAATTTGTTAAGCAAGCGGATAAGGATAATGATGGAAAAATCAGCAAGGAAGAAGCAAAAGAAATCTATTCTCGCACTTACACCTATAGATCTTTTGTTGAGATGTACAAATCCTAGTAATATCTGATCGAAATACAGCAATGCATCAATGCTGCTATGGACAACCTTCGATTAAGGCTCCCCTAATTCTGGTATGTTCCCAGCAGTGTAATCACCTGGCAGCCTCGCTGCCGCAATTGATCGACGACTTCCCGGTTACGGGAACCTGGCCGCAGGTCGAGGTCATCGTCGGCAATAGATACCTCTTTTAGATTTGTTAGTTCGAGCAAGGGAGAAAGGTCGGTTATATCAGTATCATTCAGCCCTAACTTCGTTAAACTCTTGAGGACCTTCAGGGTATCAATTTCGGTTATTTTATTGTTACCCAGGTTCAATTCAGTTAAATTGTTGAGGGCTTTCAGGACAGAGATATCGGTAATTTTATTGGAACGAAGATCAATCCGGGTCAATTTTGTTAAATACTTTAGGTCATCAATGTTGGATATTTTGTCGGATGCCGTTAAGTCTTCTAAATTTGGCAATTTGCTTATCACTGACAAGTCTTCTACTTTACTATACAAATATAACTGTTCAATATTATTGAGATTTTGTAGGGCTGATACATCTTTAAGAGTAGGGCTTCCTATATGAACATATAAGAGGTTTTTCAAATCCTTTAATGGATTAACGTCAATTACCTGAACATGAAATAAAGATAGCGATTTAAGATTGGTTAACTTTCCTAAAGCAGAAATATCAGAAATTTGCCCGGCAGCTAATACCAATGATTCTAAATTTGATAAAGTACTCAGAAAGGAAATGTCATTCACATTATTATCTTCTATATCAAGTGTAAGTAATTTTGTAAGCTTACCCACGGCAGAAATATCTTTTATTTTGTTATCTATAAGGGTAAGATACTTCAGATCAGGAGCATTTGCCAGGCTCGACAAGTCACTGAGAAGCGTTGAACGAATGTGAAGACCTTTTAATCTGTGCAAGTACCCAATCGGTGTCGCATCTCTAATATCCAGATTTGAAATACAAAGTGTTCGTAAATTTGGAAAATGCTTGAGATCTTCCAGGCTAGTCATGCCTTTACTAAAAGGAGGGGAGCAGAACACCGTTGCTACGCCATCAAGTTGATCATCTGTTATATCCCCTGTCGGCATGTTAATGTCGCCTCGGACAGAATTCTCAAAATATTTATCTTCAAATACGATCTTTTCACCATTACCGGCAGCTATAGCGGTGTTATATTGAAGCAATACCAAAATTATCATCATCAATGTGAATATTTTATTTCTCATAGTAGCTCCTATAAATAATGTTTTATATAAGATTATACTTAATAAAAGTATTTTTACCTACCTGTTATTTGCTATCCTTATCGGCAAGGATACTGTTTATCTCAGCATCTAATTGTGCTTTTTTGACACTGTAAAAATACTTACTATTTTCATAACTACTTGGACTCGGGATATAGTAGGCGGCAAGCTTGCCTTCTTTATCTACCCATTGATATTGGCCGGAGACATTTCTGTTTTTTTCTTTAATTTTTTTGTCATATTCTTGTTTGGTAATGCTTACATATTGGTATCGCCCATTAACCTGTTTCCACTCATAGTACATTATTACTTGATGGAACCCTTTTTTGATAGCATCTTCATAGGCGTCTATGTTATTTTTATAGGATTTTATATCCGGTTCATAGCGTGCCTTTGTTATCTCAATTTGGGCTTCTTTGCTATAGAGAGGCTTGAGTCGCTGCATTAACGCATATTCCCAGAATATTCCTCCTCCATTTTTTACTTTTTCCATTATTTCCAGCGTACTGAATCCTGCCGGATTGCCGAGCTTTCGTTCAAGCTTATATAAAAAATAGTTAATACCGCCGTCTTTTACAAATTTCTTGATTATTTCTCCTATTTTCCAGTAGAAACTTATCGCATTATACATCTCAATACTCTTATTTATCAGGGCAGGAACTACTATTGAGGTTATTTCAATTTCTATACTTGGAATTCCGGTAGCTTGAGATAAATACTTGACTCCTTCAGCTACAGCTATTTGTTTCAGCGTTTCACGTGTCGCTTCGCTAATATTTTTGGACGTGATAATATTGACGATTCCCGATGAGACAGAAACATTGAGCCCGGTAGTATTAGATATCATATAAGCTAATTTGTCTTTAATGTTGTTATCGATTATATTTTGAGGATTTTTTATCATCGCAAAGAATTCCTTGCCGCTAAAACCTTCCAGCGGCGTGCCTTTTACGCTATCTTTCCATAGGTCATCCAATTCATTTGATACATCCAGCGCATAGTCGGTATTCCCGATCTTCACCTGTCCATAATCAGCTTTGTATTTATTAATATGCAATTCAGAAGTAGGCGCGGAGACCGAGGGGAACGAATCTTTCAATCTGGAAAATGTGGTACCCAGTGAATTAATGAACTCCTGAGTTATATCAGTCCCGAACAAACTTAGATCGAGGGTTTTCCAGTTAATTCCTTTGGGCAGGTCAAAGGAAAGGTCTGTGAGGTACTGCTCAAGGTCGAGTTTCGGTAATGACGTGAGCACAGATGCCAGGCCTTGTTTCCCGAAAGCCCCTCCCTCAAAAGCAAGCTTGAACTCATCAAATGAGGTATATTGAGTGCTGTTCCAATCGATGAAAGAAAAATTGAACCCATTCCAGACCGTCGACTTATCGTTTGCAGCTTTTTTGAAGGTAAGGCCCAGGTCTCCGTTCTTGAAATCTTTAATTAAGATTACTTTCCTGGAATTGCCCCCGACCTGTATTTCAAGGTCATTATTGGACTTTAATAAATAGGTAGTATTGTCCGAATCTTTTATTTTTTTATTATGAATAAGATCGGACTCAGTTTGGCCTACTTCTAGTTGCTTAAATATCCCATTACTATCCTTAATTTGGATTGTTCCTTCTTGAATTCCATTGTCATCTCTGGCATCAACGATTGCATCGATTCCCCAGGTTCCACTGAACTGATAAGAATCATTTCTTAGCCCACCAGTTAGTATATCATCAGCATTGTCATTGTCTCCACCATTAAGAATGTCATCTTGTTTGCCTCCAATGAGAGTATCTTCACCTCCACCGCCATTTATATTATTTTTCCCGCTACCGCCTCCGTTTATAATATCGTTTTTATTACCGCCCTCTATAAAAACATCTTCGATGGAGACCCCCTGGACTATAATTTTGTTTATCCCTTTACCTCCGTAGATATAGGTCTTCTTTCCTGTTTTGGTCTCTACTTCCAGCGATTGATCAGTATCGGATTTCAGCGAGCCGTACAAGTAAATAGCTGTTGGGGTTTCGAGCTGCAACAGTTTAGTGTTATTGTTACGAAAATTCGTGACAAAAGGTTGCATCTGCTCACAATCTTTCCAGTTCACAAGGACCCTGTCTTGCAATTCGACAACGCATGATGCCATGCTGTCCTGATAATTATTATAGGCAATTGCTTTTTTGTTAAGGTACGTATATAGCGGACCAGATCCATATTGTACGGTTAATGAGGCTAATGTCCCATACCATAGACCGAAGCATTTGATCAAGGGGTCATTAATGAGACTCCCGATTGCCAGTCCTTCTGCAAAAGTAACTGTCGCGTCCCATTTGTCTTCTTTGCCGGCATAGGTTAAGGTCGCAACTGCTAATATTTCCTTAGTCTTAAAAGCTCTGATAACAATCTTTTTCGATGCAGTATTCAAGCCTTTGGCATTTTCCAAGAATTCTCCCAGCGCGGAATTCATGAACCCGATTGTTTGACCGGCAGTATCAACGACAATCTCTTTTACATTGTCTTTGTCTGTGCTGCTTGGTATCGTTTTGACGAGATTAGAATTGGTGGCTAAATTCCAATTATCAACGCCACTCCAAAGCGATAGCAAATTATCAAATACTAACGATTGACGGTCATTATAGCCTAACTTATTAAGCTGATTTATAAGTTCTTTTTCGTTTTCACTATAACTATTTTTATAAGGTATCGCCAGTGTTGGGTTGCTCTGATTAAGATTTGTTACCATCGTTTGTATTTGAGTGATGGGGTTTGGTTGAGGAGTAGGAACTGGTGTTGTGGTCGGTATAGGAGTGGGCACCGGAATAGGTGTCGGGGCAGGCACCTCAGGAACGAGTTTAGGAGCGAACTTATCCAGCATGGACAGCGCTTCGTCCTTGCTTGTCGGGTAATGGTCGATCAGGCTCCAGTTATTGTCTTTGAGCTTCTTAATATAGTTTATTTCTACCCTATCTGTCCATGCCCCGTTGTCATAGACCCAGCTTGCCGGTACCGGATTGATACCGCCAGGAATATTTCTTCCTGTCAGCAATTTCAGCAATACCTTGCCCATTTCCACATAACCCGGTAACCAGTCAGGAGTTATTTTTCCATGATCATTTGTCTGTCCATCGACTCTGACCTTGAGCCTGGACAACTCTTCCTTGAGCTTAGCCTCGCTCATCGGTAGCGGCTGGTACAATCCGGCCTTTTCCGGGCTGATCGTTCGCCCTGCCATTTCTCTGACGGGAAATACGCTACTCATCAATCCCATTAGTATAAGAGTTCGTGAAAAATAGTTGTCTTTGGGTATGACATTGCTGCTGATATCAGCAGTCATTTTATCCATACTGCCATTATCGCCAACCGCATAGGCCAGGGGCAAGTAAATGGCAGTGTCCATTTCTTTGGATTCGGTATAGTGCCCGTTGATACCTTTGGTCAGGGCAGTGACCGCACAATCAAATTCTTCCTGGGTGGTTGAATAGCCACGGATCATCCTGCAACAAGGACTTCTCTCCATAACTAGCACTTTCGATCAATGCCCTGGCTTTAGCCCCGTAATTATTGTCCGACCAAACACCGGATGCTACCAGGTTCCGGGCAGCGATCAATGACCGGATCAGATCGAGGTCAGCATCAGCGGCTGAATTGGCTGTTTTCCCATTCTGGTCAGAGACGAGAGCTAGTGTTCCGTTGCTAAGCTGTACTTTCCAGGCGGGAAATGCCCCGCTATTATTCTCTGAGCGTGCCAGGTCAATCATGCTTTCCACCCCGGCGAGCAGTGAATCAAAGACCTGTTTGTACTGACTGGCATTTACCGGGTCGAGCTGGGCCATACGGGCTGTCAGGTAGAGCCAGTAGGTCATGCCTTCTGAGGTTATCTGATCTCTCGGATCCTTGATATAGCTTCTGCCATTATTGTCGAGCTTATAGGCGAGCAGCAGTTCATTGTACTGTTGTTTGATATATTCTTTTGTCTGTCCATTCGGATCAGTATTATTATTTGCAATTCTGGTATCTCCGCTCATCGCTATGAGGTAGGAACTACTCAGTGTTGATGTCCCGCTGCTCAGAGGTACGAGCTTCGCAGTAGTGAGATATGAGAGCATATCATCTGATCTGATGTTTTTCGATGATAGGGTGCTTGCACTGGCAAGGGCACCTCCACTGCAGGTGCTTGTTTTTTTGGCGGTTTCTGATTTCCCGTGAATGAACCAGTTTTTTATGTTTAATAGTTGGCAGATATCCATTTTATCTTCTCCTTATATAGTTTATTTTTTATAAACATCTATTAATGTCCGGCTAAAAATCAGAAAAGCGCGCCTCTTTCCGCCAAAATCAGCTATCTTTTTTCCTGCTATTGCCCGGTCGGCGAGTAGACTTCAATAGAATCGTACATCGACTTCCGCAGAAAGAGGCGGCGCACCCTCTTAATTGTTCTTCACCTTCTCGAATACCCTTAGCTTGATAGCTATGCCTTACCGGGGAAAGAGGCGCAACTACTTTTCCTCTACTACCGCCTTAAGTCCCGAATAAAGCAGCACTTTGTTGTAGTACATTTTTTTCTGTTCTGCGGTTTTTGCTTTCCTGGCCCTGGCAACATACCTGTCGGATAATCGCTGCAGGATCTCAGGGGTTAAACATTTCCAGGTCATGTTCATAAACTCGCTCCTTTCGCATTATTTTCTTCCATATTTTTCAGGACCGCCTTTACCTCGTCTAAATCAAACGGTTTTCGGATGAAATCATACGAACCATAAGACAAGGCATATTCACGGAAATAGGGAATATGTTCCGCGCTCATCATGCACACCTGCACTCCTGGGTGATCACGTTTGATCAGCAGCAGCGTCTCGATCCCGTTCATGCCCGGCATATGATAGTCGAGAAGTACCAGAGAAATCTTTTCCCTTGCAAGTACCTCTAGCCCTTCTTTTCCGTTCCCGGCTTCATATACCTCATAGTTATTTTGAAGAAAATACCGTAATGTGCTTCTGACCATCTCATCGTCATCGATTATTAGCAGCTTCATCTCGTTACTCCTTGGTATAGACTACTTTGTGGCTTCCCATAGACTTTTTCCTGTGTCGCCTCAAGCTGTGCACTCTTCTTTGTTATTTGCCGTACCAACTGAGCGATTATTTCTCTCTCATCATCATCGATTATTAATAGCTTCATCTCGTTACTCCTCTCATCTATCATCCACATAAACCACTCAACTGGCTGGTTTATTTCTTATAACATTGTATCGAAATATATTGACAATAAATTGCATCGAAATAATCCGTTTAGTAATGAATGGTTTACAAAATCATTTGGTTGGGTATAATGAAAATATGTTAGATTTTTCATCATTTGCGCAATATGTCGAATACTACCGAAAAAAAAAGGGGCTTAATTACTCGCTGCTTGCAGAAAAGCTCGGGTGCAGCCTGACATTCGCTTCCGGATTGGAACAGAAGGGAAAGCAGCTATCTGACGAAAAAATAGAATTATTTGCCAAGGCTTTTGATTTGAGTGAAATTGAGTTCGTTGAGTTGCTGCTACAAAGAACGTATGATCAATATGAAAAAAACAGAGGGAAAAAAGCCCTGCGCTGGCTCAAAAGAGCTCTGCCGGTCTTTGACAATATAATCAATGGAAAAGGTCCGACAGTTACAGACATTCCACCTGATCCGCTGGAAGAAATAAGAAAGAATATTGCCAAAATAAGCGATCTGGAATTAAAAAATTTTCTTGAGAATACTATCGATTTTGCAATAAAACATTATCTTAAGGAGGGAAAGTAATGGCTGATAAAAGAAAAATACTTCTGGTTGAAGATGAGAAGGCTTGGATTGGACATATTACCTACATATTAAAAGGAGAATACGAGGTTATAAATGCCCGCAATTCTGATGAAGCATTCGCTGCAATCGAGGAAAACAAATTTGACCTTGTTTTGCTGGATATAAGACTTGAGGGATCAAAGCTTCAAGGGCATGGGATACTTAAAGAAATTGTCAAACAACAGCCGGGAATAAAAGTAGTAATGATCACCTGCGTAAGTGCTCTGTCAATTGTTGATGAATGCTTCAACTATGGCGCCAAATGGTATATTGAGAAGAAAAGCAGCGAAGAAGAAATATTAAAAAGGATACAGGTCGCCCTGGATGACAAGGTCCATCTATCCGAATTATATTGCAATTTTTCTTCCCCTGGAGAAAATCTTATTAATTCTTATGTGGACGGGAGGGAAAAAGCTGCCTTAATCGAAAGTATTTTGCATAGCGAAATAGCTGCCGAACTAACAACAGAGTCCATGCTCAAAAGTTTCTTTATGCCTCCTGTCTACCTATCAGATATCAAGCACATTGAAGATTCCGTTCCCCAAATAAAACATAGTTGGGCTGGCTGTCCATCGCTAGGGGTTGGACACAAAGATATTCTGCTCTACGGTTTTAACAAAAAAGAAATGATCGAGCTGCAAATACAGCTTCAACAATCAGGCATAGTAGCTCATATGGCAGATGATCAGCAATCACTTCTACGGATATTAAAAACATCCAAGATAGCCGGGATCATGATCGCTGCTGATCCGCTCAATGCGCTATATCCTTTATGGCAGGCAAAGATACATGACCCGAGAATAAGCATATCTATATATTCTCCATTCGAGACCGAGAACCTTGGCCCGGCAATCCTCGCCAAAGCAAACGGAACCTTAAAATTAATTGATAATTATGCTCAGGTTATTCCGACAATACAATTGATGCTGCAAAGATCAGAAACAAATTTTTCAGCCGAATCTTATAAATTGTTTTTAGCTTTATACTATGAAAAATGTCACTGGATAAAAGGATGGATTCAATATCGAATAGATTCTGGCGCAATGAAAGCGGAAGCACTCTACCAGAATAACCGGAGAAATGATCGAACGTTAAAAGATGATGAATTAAACCGTATCCTAAGTGGCGAACAACATATTATCGCTGCCGGGTATGAGGCATAGCCTCAGCAGTTACCAATAACCTTGCCAGGAAGCTGCCTCGTGATGTCGCGAAAGATGAATATATATCCTTCTGTCTTGAGATATTGCAAGAGGCAACAGCTACTCTCAGTACAAGGATCAAGGATATGCTTATCGAGATCAAAAGCACCTATGCCTTATCAGGGACCTTTTCCCAGTCCGATGGAAATGACAGATACTCTCTTGTTGAAGCCGAGGCAGAAGCAGCAAAACGCGTACTTGGCGTCTTCAGCGGGATTGTTAATCGCGATTTTCCGGATACGATCTATCCGGCAATACCCATGAACACGTTAGTAATAATTCTTTCTAATCTCTACACGAATGCTTTTGCAGCACTCTCAGCAACGAGCGCTCCATCGATCACAATAACCGCCCGCGATCTTAACGAACACTATTTTCTACTGGAATTTGCCGATAATGGTAAAGGAATATCGCAGGAACACCAGAATAAGATATTCGATCTGGGCTATTCCACTTCCGGCTCCAGCGGCATAGGACTGAGCTGGATCAGAGATACAGTACGGCTGAGGGGTTGAATTATGTGCAATGCTAGTGTAATCCCTGGGTGAGTTGATATAATGAATTTAACGATAATTAGTTAATGAGGAGCAAACCACATGATAACATTGGAATACACATATATATGCAGAAAATTCCATACATACTTAAATAAATTAAAAATAAAGCTAGACAAGGAAAATAGTCAGTATAAAAGTATTGAGGAGAAAAAACGCTATTTAGACAGTATTGCACCGAAAATATACAATGATATTGACTCTTATTTATCAAAAATGTGGGATATTGCTCAGCCGCATATATTAAATAACCAGGAAGCATACCAAAAATACAAGCAGTTTACCAGAGATCTGTTACTAGATCAGTTATTTAATATAGGTCCGCTTAATAAAAGGATACATGATAAACCGTTAGGATATGATGGTGACTATCTAGTTGTTCACTACTTCTATCTTAATGATTATCTGGGAGGCAATTTATTTGAAATGCTTATAAACAGATATACTAGTTCTATCCCCGCTTCACAGGCCCATATTAATAGAGAAAGTTATTTTAATGAATATCTAAATAATATGTCTAGCGACGAACCGCTTTGTATCTTATCACTTGGATGTGGCCCCGCTAAAGAAATTATCGAGTTGTTAAAAGAAAAACATATTAAAGCAAAAATATATCTTAATGACATGGAAAGTGAGGCTATTGAATTTGTAAAAAATCAGCTTGATCAATACCTGAATCCTGATATCTCTATTACATATTTACATATGAATATATTAAGTCTTGTTAAAAATTTGAAAAGGCTTAACCTGCCTAAGTTTGACCTCATATACTCCTTCGGTCTTTTTGATTATTTAAATGATAAAATAGCTAAATTAGTAATCAATAGTATGTATAATTATTTGAATAATGATGGAATATTTCTCATAACTAACGTTGAAAAAAATATTCCTAATAAAATTAATATAGAATTTCTTTGTGACTGGAAACTGATTTATAGAGGTCAAGAACAATTAATCGGACTTTCTGACGGGGCTGGGTACTCAAAAAAGCATACTTTTTTTGACGAAAAAACAAAAGCAAATATTTATTTGCACTTACAAAAATAGTTTAAAATAAAATATGCTTACAAATTTATCCATTAATCTTCTTCTTTCTTTTTCTTTAGTTCTGGATTTAATCTTAGCAGGCATTATCGCTTGGAAGTCGGCAAAGAAAAGTATCGACTCTATCTTCGCTTTATGCGCGGTCTTTGTCAGCTTGTGGTCTTTCGGCATTCTAATGTTCCGGTTGGTTGATAATTTTACTCAAGCTTTGTTCTGGAATAGAGAATTTATCGTTGCTGCTGCCTTTATTGCTACTACTTTTTTGCATTTTACTTTGGTCTTCACTGGCACAAAATTAAATCCTCTAAAGACTCTACTATTACATTTGCCAGCTGTTTTAACTTCATTCCTCGTGTTCATTCCAAATGCTTTTATTAGGGATATTATTATGAGAACTTGGGGCAAAGAAAGTATTTTGGGATATCTCTACCCATTTTATGGTTTGTGGTATGTGACCTATTCGGGCGCAGCAGTTGGTATACTTTTCGTAAAAATGCTTAAGGCATCCGGGATATTTAAAAACCAACTACTGTACATGCTCATTGCAACCATCGGTACATATTCTATAGGAATGTACTTTAATCTGATTTTGATCTTACTTGGTAACTATAGATATGTCTGGGTAGGCCCCTATAATTCTCTATTTATGGTATCAATAATTACATACGCCATCCTAAAGCATCAGCTCATGGATATCAAAGTAGTTATCAAAAAAACAGCCGACTATACCATCCCTTTCCTGATTTCCCTTATCTGTCTCTGGATAATCAATGATCTTTTGCCAATTCCCCAAATCTACAAGTACATTATCATTACCCTTGTTGGGGGTCTGTTTATCCGTTACTACAACTACCGTAAACATCTTGAGTTCCAGGAGAAACAGGCTGTACTCGAAGAAAAGCTTCAGCGTATGTCAGTTCTGGAATCCATGCGCCAGTCCATTTCCGGTTGTGCGCATGACCTCAAGAACCCGCTTGGGCAAATCGAGGCATTTACCAATAACCTGGCCAGGAAGCTGCCTCGTGATGTCGCAAAAGATGAATACATATCGTTCTGTCTGGAGATATTGCAAGAGGCGACAGCTACGCTTGGCACACGGATCAAGGATATGCTTAACGAAATAAAAAGCACCTATGCCTTATCAGGGACCTTGGCCCAGTCCGCCGGAAATGAACGATACTCTCTTATTGAAGCCGAGGCAGAAGCAGCCAAACGCGTACTTGGCGTCTTCAGCGGGATTGTTAATCGCGATTTTCCGGATACGATCTATCCGGCAATACCCATGAACACGTTAGTAATAATTCTTTCTAATCTCTACACGAATGCTTTTGCAGCACTCTCAGCAACGAGCGCTCCATCGATCACAATAACCGCCCGCGATCTTAACGAACACTATTTTCTACTGGAATTTGCCGATAATGGTAAAGGAATACCGCAGGAACACCAGAATAAGATATTCGATCTGGGCTATTCCACTTCCGGCTCCAGCGGCATAGGACTGAGCTGGATCAGAGACACAGTAAGACTAGCACCAAATAGCGGGGACATAACCGTAAAAAGCACTCCTGACCAGGGCGCAACCTTAATATTGAAGCTAAGGAAGAAGCCCTCCTAATCCCAACCCACAATCGCCGAGGATGTCTGAAGGGGCTTACGAAGACACAGAAACACCTGCGCAATTTGCTACCCGCAGCTACCAAAGGTGTGGCATAATTTGTGACACAGCCTTTTGGCGAAGGGTTTGCGCTGGTGTGAATGATGTCGTAGTTGACTCCGAGTTCCGCAGGCGCCGTCTGACCGAGGCTACCAGAAAAAAAACGCGAGGATTCTTAAGGCCAGCGCGTACTGGTCTTAAGTCCTAGGATTATAAAGGAGCGGAAGCGTCCTTTATTACAATCATCCCGACAGGGATACCACAACTATTGAAGTACCCCAGCCCGACAGTAAAAATGATCTATCAAACCGTAGAGACGCGATTAATCGCGTCTCTACATAACGAACCTAATCAGCGAAAAAAGTCACTAATATTCGTATTTGTAAGTATATCCATAATGCGAATAACTATACCCGCTTCTTTCTTTGATAAGTTTATTTATGATTACCCCTACAATCGGAAGGTTCTTATCTTGAAATAATTCTTTGGCAGCATTTAAGGAGCGCAGCGACGCGTTCTTCATATCGACTACAATCATAATGCCATCCATAAACCTCGCAAGATCAAGGGTCTCCGCAACCAGCGTCACCGGTGGAGCATCAAAAAGAACGATATCAAAATAATTCTTTAATTGGTCGATCATCGCGCCAATCCTTTCACTGGCAATAAGCTCCGTAGGATTAGGAGGGATCGTCCCAGCAGGAATAACCGTGATATTCTTTCCGGAAGAAGAAGGGAAAAAGATATCTGATAACGATTCTTCCCCGATCAAATAATTTGTAATACCCTTCTCTTTTGAAAGATTAAATATCTTTGTAAGTTTTGGCTTTCTCAAATCGAGATCGACTAATGCGACTTTTTTCCCGGCAGACGAAAGGGACAAGGCCAGATTCGCTATAATAGTAGTCTTTCCTTCCGAGGCTAATGCACTGGTAATCAACAATCCCGGAGATTTCTGCCGCATAATGTCCTTATACTTCAAACTGGTGTGAATAAGCCGCAAAGCTTCTGAAGAAGGCCCACGCGGAGCAGCTTTCAAGAAAAAGTTATTGAGGTTATCTTCATAGGGTACCGTACCTAAAACATTATATGGAAGAACATGTTTGACGGCATCAACGGATTTGGGGACATCATCAATATATTCCAAAAATAATGATAAGGCACCACCGAATAACAAACCGACAAAAACAGCCAGAATAATATTGTTTTTCTTCTGCGGAAGAACAGGTAACGAAGAGACAACCGCAGGTTCTATGAGTTTAATATTCGCTATTTTACCAGCTTCGTTTATTTGCACCTCTTCATACCGCTCAAGCAGCGCAGAGTATACCTGATTCGCAATTGTCTGGTCCCGTGTCAACCTGGCAAGCTCGATCTCTTTGGGAGGAAGCTGACCCAAACGACTGGTAAGCTGGTCGACCTGATTATCGATATTGGTTTTTTGCGCTTTAAGGCTTATAATCTCATTCCTTATCTGCTCGAGGTTAGTCCACCAATACGAATAGAACGGATTATTTCTCGCACCTACTCCATTGATCTTGCTATTTAAATCTTGTTCCTGAGCAAATGCGCCTTTAAGTTTGGTATCAATTTCCATTTTATTGGTTTCGAACTGCGCTAAGCTGCCAATTCTGGATGTCGTCTCTTCCGGCAAGGCAACAGTTTTATACATTTTCTTATAAGCCAGCAAAGCCTGTTCTGTTTCAGTAAGCTTGTCTCTCTGTTTTTTTAACTGATCTTCTATAAAAACCCTGGCGCTGCTATACTCTTCCTGATTAAGCCGCTGATTCTGCTCAACAAACACCGACGCTAACGTATTAACAACATTTGTTGCGGTAACAGGATTTTTATCACGATAGGATATCTGAATCAAATTCGTTGTTCGAATAGCTGCAAGTTTGATATCCTTGCGCAATGATTCGCTATCAATAAAATTGCCTTTACGATCTTTCAAATTATTAACTTGAATCACTCTCTCTAAAATCGGCCGGGTCTGCAAAATTTCCATTTGGGTATTTACAGGATCTGATTTCCCTCCGATCTGGCTCATCAAGTCAATCGCTTCAAAAGCCCCCAGGATACCTCCATTATTTTTTTCTGTGATCAAAAGTTTGCAATTCGCTTCGTAGATAGGAGTAGCCCTTATACTATAAAATACAGCTGCACCAACAATAATCAATAAAGAAAGTAAGATAATCCCCTTCCGGCGCAGTATCATGTTCCAATATTCGAATAATTCCATAACTTATTCCCCCCCTTTTTTAATAACCTTCCCACACCATATCCATTATGGTCTGGCTTGTGAAATCAACGCTGATCATGAGCAAACACCTAATTCCTCTTTGGCATTTTTCATCATTAAAGATAATCTTACTTCTCCGATAAGCTCATTAATTCTTATAAGCGCTTTTGGAATATCGTGAGCTGCTTGTTTAACAGTATGTATATCGCTGCCGATTCCAAAAACCATATTTTCTTCGAGTAATTTTTCTGCGACCATCCTACTATGATTACCGTAAGCCCCGATAAGGCTCATTAGATTAACTTGCAGCTTAACGTCGCGAGCAACCAATTCTTCAAATAAATGAAAATGACGAACCAGTTCCATTGAACGTTCCGGATGCACTAGGATGACCTTCACCTGTTTGTTCGTTAACTCAAATATAATATTATATAAGGTCTCGATCATAAAACTATTAAACGGGGCTTCTAATAAAATGAAAGGGCACTTCCTGCCGCAAACGTGGAAATCTGCCATTTCACCGCTATCATTAAACACCGAATCAATAAAAACCTCATTTGCAGAAATTATTTGAGTTGAGATATTGTTCTCTTCAAATCTACTCCAGATATTTTTAACAGCAGAACTAACAATATCCGAGGAGTTCTCATACAATCCCTGAATGTAATGAGGAGAAGCCACAATATGCTTAAACCCAAGTTTGTCCATGCACTTTATCATCGTTATCGATTCGGCTTCTGTCTGAGGACCGTCATCGAGACCAGGTAATATATGACTATGTAAATCCAGCATTATCGTATCCTTTAACGGGGGTACCTTCCGGTAACCGTATCATAAACATAAATGGAATCCCGTGCCATTCCTAAGACTGATCCCAGGTCCTTCCAATCAGCAAAAAAGTGCTTGGGCACATAGATAGTATCTCCAGGATAGACCGCGGTGTTCTTCTGTCCGTTAGTTGAAAAGGTACCGTCAAGCGCCACTTTAAACACTTCATTCCGATCTTTATTCTTTCTGACAATTCCAATGTTGTCCATTGCCGCAGTATTGTTGATACCTCCGGCTTCAGCGATGTAATCTGCAAAGGTGGCGCCTTCCAAAAATTGATACCCTCCGGGAGTTCTCACTTCACCGATGACGTACACTCGGGAAATACATTGTCCGATCATAATCGTGTCTTTATCTTCCAGAACAACGTTTTCTCTAATTGAATTCTTTCTTACCATTTGCATAAGATTAATAGTAACCATCGATCCATTTTCTTTTATAATACTCACAGCGTCTTTGTTTGCCCTATCAGTGAATCCACCTGCGCTGCTGATCAAACTCATCAATTTTCCTTCATATGGTTTCGTCTGATCGTATTTATACATTCCGGGATTAGCCACTTCACCTAAAACATAGACCCTGTTGAATTTTGGCGTCATAAGAAGCACTGCAACTTGCTGGAGTTGAATTGAAGAACTTAACCCTTGTATGATCATTTTCTCAACTTCAGTCGTGCTCTTATCGGAAACGGAAAGCACCCCGATATTAGGGATAAATATTTTTCCTTCTGAAGACACGTTAACCTGATGCGGATCTTCTTCTCCCAGTTGCTGTGCCATACCGTTCGGAGAAAAAGAACCAAGAACCAAATCGGTACCCCGGCGATCGAAAACATATACCTTTAAAGTATCACCTTTTTCAATCAAAACCTCTGCATATGCCGCAGGAAGCATATAGGAAAGAATTATTGCGAACATAATAAGTACTTTTTTCATTTACCCATCCCCCTCTTCATGGAACCATAAGCCAGTATGCTAAAAAAACAATTAACACTTCGGCTTTCTGGTATAAACATGGCTATGCCATATTTCACAAAAAATCTCGTCGAACAGTAAACCCCATCACCTCCCTAAATAAATGATATTGTCCTGCTACTTTGCACCATTCTGGAATAGAATAGCCGGCATCGTCTTAAGAAGCAGCTTTGCATCTTTCGACAGAGACCATTTATCTATATAATCCAAATCCATTTTTATCCAGGTTTCAAAATCAATATGGTTACGTCCGCTCACTTGCCAGGTACAAGTTATTCCGGGCTTAACAGACAATCTCCGTATCTGGCAGTCGCTGTATTGAGCTACTTCCGAAGGCAAAGGGGGCCGTGGGCCTACCAGGCTCATTTCACCTCGAAGCACATTAATCAATTGAGGGAGTTCGTCCAAGCTTGTTTTCCGGATAAATTTCCCCACTCTCGTTATCCGGGGATCATGCGTAATCTTAAAAACAGGACCGGACATTTCATTTAAAGCAAAAAGATCTTTTTTACGCGCCTCCGCGTCAGTGACCATTGAGCGGAACTTATACATTTCAAAAATACGTCCATGCCGTCCCACCCGCTTCTGTTTAAAAAAAACTGATCCGGGAGAATCAAGCCGGATAGCCAAGGACGTTATAAAAAATAAAGGGGCTAAAATGAAAAGGCCTAAGAAAGCAATACCCCGGTCAATAAGCTCTTTTACCAGCAACTGATAGGGTTTTTTATGTGCTGTCTCAAATGAGATCAGGGGTAAATTGCCGATCTCATCAACAAACATTTTTACAAAATCCAGTTTATCAAAAAAAGTAGCACAAAGCTCCGTATCGATTCCTCGCTGAATACAATACTGGATATATGGCTGCATAGCGTTTAGATACCATGGAGACCCGGAAAAAAACACGACATCAATCACATTCCCCTTGGTAATCGAATAAAAATCCGATAATTTTCCGAGGATTTTGTAACCATGCAACCGAGAGAGCGCAGATATACTGTCGACATTATTATCAGAATCTATTTGATCAGGGATAATAATTCCGACTAGTTTTAGTCCCCATCCCGGGTTTTCTTTAATTTTGAGAAGTATGTCCGCAGCTTCTTTACCCATGCCTACGACAATTACATTTCTAGTATTAATGTTGAGTTTACGTAAAGATTCTGCTAACTTTGCTATAATTACATTTTCCATGAATAACGAGCCCAGACTAAGAACAACAAATATCGTCATAAATATCTTCCCGATAGCAGGGAACTCAAAAATGGTTATTGCTGCCAAGAAAAGTACTGCAGCAACAGATACGGCCTTAACAATCCGCACCAGTTGCATGAACAGTGTCTCGAACCGATGCGACTTATAGAGGCTGTTCTGCTTAAGAACAATCCACCAGATCACGCTCATAATGAGAAATAAGAACACCTTACCGGTTCTCGTATACTCTTCGAGACTTTTAAACGAAAAGACTAAACAGACTATGTGTGTAAAATAAAACGAAACATGAACAAGCATAATATCGATGAGTCTTCTAAAATTAGATACTGCTCGATAATGTTCTTTAAGCATGTCCCCCATCCTTTCGCTTAAATAAACATTAATAATGGTATGACTATATTGAAGTGCTTATAAAAAAGAATTATCCGAAATACCTGACAGCCTGAACTTTATTATTTTATTATGATATTTGGATTTATTATGACTCGACTATTGAGGTCGCGGTATAGGTTTGTTTTCAGTATGTTAATAATTGTGCCCAACTTATAATTCAGCCGGCACTATTTGTCAAGAGTATTAATGATCACTTACAAGGCAATCGCACACGAAATCTTTAAATATAATCTTACGTCTCTACTTTCGGGAAATTGTCCACGCCGCAGATGTAGGATTAATCGCGCACCTACAGACAAGAAGGTGCCGTAATGTGTTCCTGTAGAAAGGGCTCCTCTTCAGCTTAGGCAAAATTACCGGCACCCGGAATCACTTACCCATTACAAAAAAAACAAATATCGATTCTTGACAAACACATGAATAAGTATTAAAAAGCATGAATATAGCCAGTACATATCGGATTTTCATAACGATCAAGCGCTTACAAATTTCATCTACTTATCATTCTAATAATATATTTCCCTTATTAGTATCATCAACAAAGACTAAACCAATATGGAGATATGAACTATTTCACATAGACATTATCAATAATCGGGGGGAGTATATGATAACATTTCTTGGTGATATATATTTGAATAAACCATATAAGATAGAATTCAATATTGAAAATTACATCTGTAATCTTGAATACCCTATTTCAAAACATGGGAAACCGGCTTTAAACAAAATTAATCTAAGACAAGAAAAGTCTTATATAGAGGAAACATTTAAGCAGCATCCTCTCGCTGTCTGCCTCGCTAACAACCATATTATGGATTATGGTGAAGAGGCATACAAAGACACCTTGAGTTTTTGCTTAAAAAACAACATAAAATATTTTGGAGCAGGTAACCAGTATAACAATTACAATAATCCCGCTCTTCTCAAAATAGACACAGCAACTGTTGGCATCTTAGGCTATTGCTGCCCGTCTACCTCAAGTATCTCAGGAGGACAAAGAGCTAATGGCAGTTCTCCTCTGAACGAAAAAAGAATAGCACAGGATATTGATGCATTAAAAGAAAAAGCCGACCGGATCATCGTGGTTTTTCATTGGGGCGCAGAAGAAATCTTTTATCCTAAACCTTATGACGTAAAAATCGCTCATATGGCTATCGATAAAGGAGCGGACCTCATTGTCGGCCATCATTCTCACTGCATACAGTCCTATGAAATATATAAAGAGAAACATATTTTTTACGGACTAGGCAACTGCATCATGCCTGACATCGATGTTATGGCATATTTTACCAATAATGGAAAGAGTATAAGGTTCAGACAGAACCAACAAATCTGGAACAAGTATTCTTTAGGTATTAAGTATAATCCTTCAAATAATGATATTGAAATATTCAGAATGTATTTTGATGGCGGAACATTAACCCAATCACCTTATGATATCAAAAAATATTATTTACCAATAAAATCTGTCGAAGAATACCAGCGCGCCTTCATAAAAAAATTTTTGTGTGAAAAAATCAAAGGCAGAGTAAGAAAATACAAACAATCCCCATGGGTACCCGGACTGAAGGATGCAAAATACTTCTATGGATTAATGTGGCAAATTATTAAAAAACAATATAGTTAAAAAGTTGATTTTTACACTACCCAGGAAAGCTGGGCAGCTAATCCCTGTCGTAGATAACTAAGAAGGAGGAGAAAATGAACATAAAATTTGCCTTAAGAGATGATGACACCAGTTATTTTACAGAGCCGGAAGAATTAGAGGCTGTCTATAAACATATTTGGGCGAAAGGTATTTCTACATCACTGGCAGTCGTCCCCTATGCTGTCAAATCCCACAATTGCGGCAGCCAGGGCGTAAACTTTTACCAGGAAAAAGAAAAGAAAGCAATCGGAGAAAACAAAAGACTTATTCAATACCTGAGAGAAAAAATCAAAGAAAAAAAAGTAACTATCATGCTCCATGGACATACCCACCAGTATAAAGCAGCAAAGAACAAAAAAGACCTCCCTCTTCTGGCAACCAAAGACAACTTAACCATGCTTAAAAAGGACGTGAGAGGTGAAGATCTTATTTTTATTGGAGAGTATGCCTGGAAGAATTATTCGCAATTAAAAAAAGAAACAAGGCTAGGAAAAGACTATCTGGAAGATCTCTTTGGAACGAAAATAAATGTATTTGTAGCGCCAAGTAACGCCTTTAGCAAAGACGCAGTAAAAGCTGTTGCCGAATGCGATTTGGATATTTGCGGCGGTACAATGAGAATAATGTATTTCAATAGGAACTTTAGTATGGAAAGTCTGAAGTTCTGGCTTCTAAAAGTCTTATGGAAGGCAAAATATAGAAGGGTCTATCCTCACACCATGGACTATAAATCGCATAAAGAAGTCCATGCCTATGGCCTGGTACCGAACGTAACTCTCGAATCGTTAAAAAGAGATTATAACTTCTGCTGCAGCACAAATGCTCCCTTTATCCTCGCTACGCACTACTGGCAGGTTAACACAGAGCCAAAGCTGACAGAAACCTTAGAAGCTTTCATTAATTATGTTCATACCGAAAACAAATCTCAATTTGTTCCTGTTAACACGTTATTTTAAAGAGGGAATTATTATGCTTAAAATGATAAAGAAAAAAATTGCAGGCAAAAGCTTAGCACTCAATAGTTTCATCAATCTCTCAACCAAAATAAGCCTGCTATTTATTTCTCTGGCTTTCATAGGCTATATCTCCCGGATTCTGGACCAGACCGAACTCGGAATCTTTGCAGTTCTCTTTATTTTCTATTCCTTACTTGGAATGCTTGGCGGTTTAGGGTTGAACAGTACGGCGCTACGACTGATCCCAGAATTGCTCGCAAAAAAAGAACACACAAAAACCGGCGATATCATCAAGATCACAATGATCGCCTCTACCTTCGCAACATTACTCTTGTGTTTGGCAGGATTTGGTATTGATACCTATATTGCTTCAATTTTCCTGAAATCAAAAGACCTGGCAGTTTTCATCGACTGGATAATTGTTAACAGCTTCTTCTATACGATTTTTGATCGGTTCATCTTACTCTATCAGACGCTGCAACAATTCAAAATGCTTGCTTTCTTAAACATTATTACGAATGTCTCGCAACGGGCATTTGCGCTGATATTCATATTACTGGGATATAAACTGCACGGCATAATGCTGGGATTTCTCCTCGGAACGCTGTTAGGCGTTATTTGCGGATTTATTGGTATGAGCAAGTTTCTGTTCAGCCAATATAATGGTTATTCGGCAAAAGAATACATCAAATTTTCATTCCCGTTTTACGGACAGGGAATTATGCGGTTCATGTTCTCCCAGGCAGATCAAATGCTCATCGCGTTCCTCTTTAATCCTGAAAAACTCGCTATTTATTTCATTGCGAAAAAAATAATCAATTTAATTACGCTGGTTTTTGAAGCTATCTATGATACGGTAACGCCAAAACTTGCCGAAATAAAATCAAAGGGGCTACTGGTCTTCAAGAATAATCTTGGCCGTGTCTATCAGATACTCATATCCCTGGTTCTCATCGGTGTCTCGGTTATCTTTCTGAACAGCAAATTGTTTATGTTTTTGCTGGGTGGAGAAAAATTCACTGAATACTATTATTTACTTAACGTCTTAGCCATATCCATAATCACGTACACCCTTTATTTACTGTCAAATATAGGAGTATATCTCTATAAATCTCCTAAAGAAGGCTTTGCACTTTCCTTTTATGTAGGAGCAACAACCGTAATCCTGGAAATTATTTTCGGGCTTACTTTCGGCTTAATCGGGTTCTCTATAGCCCAGTCTATCGGTTATATAGTAGGGATTGCCATCGTTCAGTATAAATATAAAGACGCCTCTATCAATTATATCTGGCGTAGAGATATTACCTTTGCCTCTTTGGCCGCATTGGGACTTATCACAGGATATTACATCAATACCTATTTTCTTACCATGGATAACACTATATTCTTACTAACCAAAACACTCATCATCAACATTTTATTATTAGTTGGGGTTGCTGCCTTTTATTTCAAAAAAGAAAAAATGCTTAATTGGGATAATGCAAACGGCACGTAATAGCTTGGAGAATTAATCAAATGTCCAGGAGGAATTAAAAGAAATGCCAAAAGATGTACAAGATTTGATTTGTAAAAACATATACAAAAAAAAAGTTTCTCAGTTTCTCAAAAGAAAAACCTGGAAACTTTATTATGAAAAAAAACGAGTCCAATATCTCGACCGCAATGAAATTAGAGATATCCAGCTCGACAAATTAAAAATCTTATTAAAAATGGCAGAAAATTCCTCCTATTATAAAAAATATATAGACGCGCTGAATAAGCCCATAGACAATATAACCTTTAAAGATCTCAAAAAATTCCCAATTCTGACAAAAGAAATTATCAGGGAAAAAAAGCACGACCTTATTGTGAAGGATATAAAATATCTGTTCCCCAATGCCAGCGGCGGATCAACAGGAGAACCGGTACATTTCTACCAGGACCAACATTACAGGGATAATATATGGGCCTCAATGATGATAATAAACGAGATGTGCGGATGGTATTACGGGGCACGGTACGCCAGACTCTGGGGTGCTCTGCAAGATAAAAATGCTTTCAATAAAAAATCAAACCTTTTCTGGCAAAACACCCGTTTTTATAATACTTTTGACATGTCAGAAAACAAGCTTGAAGAATATCATGCCGACATGTCTTTGTTTCAGCCGGAAATAATTATCTCCTATGCCTCATCGATGTACCTCCTTGCTAAATTTCTTAAGTCCAAGGGTATTAAGCCAAACTATCCAAAAATATCCATTGTTACAACCTCGGAGCCGCTCTATCCGCACATGAGAGAAACAATAGAAAGCGTTTTCAGAGTTAAATGCTTTAATCGCTACGGTGGAAGGGAAATAAGTGCAATAGCCTGTGAATGCGAAGCCCACAATGGCCTGCATATTATGATGGATAATGTCATTATTGAGTGCCTCGATCCGCAAACCGGAGAAGAGGTTTTTGATAGCCCCGGTGAAATTGTGGTGACTGACCTCAATAACCACGGGATGCCGTTTATACGGTACCGGATAGGAGATGTGGGCATCATCTCAAAAGAAAGATGCAAATGCGGACGGAACACGTTACGTTTCAAACAGATAATAGGGCGGAATACCGAGCATTTTACGATGCAAAACGGGAGGATAATTCACGGATGCTTTTTCGCATTAAAACTGCTCGGGCTGGAAGGAATTAAGGCCTTCCAATTCATACAGGATTCTCTATCAAAGTTCACTCTCAGCATAGTAAAAACGGACACCTTCGATAATCTGGGATTCGATAACGCAATAAATGAGATAAAGAAGGTCATCGGGCAGGATTCTGTTCTCGAGACCAAATTTATCCAATCGGTAGCAACAACTCCTACAGGGAAATATAGATATGTATCATCGAAAGTAAACCCTGAAAACATATGGACCTTAAAAAAAAATTAATAAAAAAGACTACCTGTTGATTGTTCCTCAACTGTTTGTCGAAAGGAGTAATTCTATGATCAGCGAAGTACAAGATGCCCTATGTAAAAGTAAAGCCAAGAAAAAACTATCTAAGCTTATAAAAAAAAATATGTGGAAGCTATACGATGAGAAAAAAAGAATTAACTATGCAGATAAAAGCATAATTGAAAAATACCAGTTGAGCAAACTAAAGGTCTTATTTACCAAGGCATATAAGACCCCATACTACAAAAAGATTATAGACTCACTGGGAAAGCCGATAAACGAAGTAGTACTTAAGGATCTAAAAAAGTTCCCAATCCTTACCAAGGATATTATTGAGCAGCAAGCAGGTAATCTCATCATTCAGAACCCGGCAGTCCTGCACCGTAATTCGATTGAAGGACCTACCGGAGGTACGATTAACATCTATCAGGACCAAAACTATAAAGATCACGCCTGGGCATCAAGGCTGATCAGGAATGAGCTGAGCGGATGGTTCTATGGGGCATGCTGCGTACGATTATTGAGCAAACAAAAAGACAAACAATATTTTTCTAAAAAATTAGACCATTTCTGGCATAATACCCAGCTTTATGACGCATCTCCCTTGTCAGAAAACAAACTGAACGAATTCCACCGTATGATGACCGCTCGTGTGCCGGAATTCATTATAGCGCACACATCTTCAATCTATTTGCTTGCTGCCTATCTTAACTCCAAAGGTATTATTCCTAATTATCCAAAACTATCAATATCAACTACATCGGAAACACTTTACCCATATATGAGAAAAACAATTGAAGAGACGTTTAACGTTAAATGTTTTGATCATTATGGTAGCCGCGAAATCGAAGAAATTGCCGGTGAATGCAGGAAACATAACGGACTTCATGTTTTTATGGATAATGTGATTGTGGAATGCCTTGATCCGGAAACAGGAGAAGAAGCCTACGACAGGCCAGGCAAGCTTATAATTACTGATCTAAATAATCATGGAATGCCATTTATACGATATGAAATCGGCGATACCTGCACACTCACCAAAGAAAACTGCTCATGTGGAATGAGCACTCCGTTAATTAAAGAGATTTTTAAAAACAGTACTGCTAATGTTGTATTGGAAAATGGGAACCACATTAACGGCTGGATGTTAAGTAAGGCACTCTTCCCTTTAGAAGGAATCAAATCATACCAGTTTGTCCAGGAGACATTCAACAGCTATACGCTGAATATACTTAAAATGGACTGTTTCAACATCAATAGCCTTAATGATCCTCTTAATAAAATGAAAAAAATCCTTGGAGAAACCGCGTCAATAGAGATCAAGTTCGTAGAAGCAATCCCGGATTCTTCACCAGGTCACAGGGAATATATTATTTCGAAAATTAACCCGGAGGCAGCTGGACAGAAAAAAGAAAAAACCCTGATAAGCAGATCAACAAAAATGATTACCAGAGTATAACGACAGATCACTTTATGGCTTTATCATAACGAATATCATGACTAAACAATAACCTGAGAGGGAGGAATTATTATGATTAACAGGCTGCAAGATGCCTTTTGCAAAAGTTCATATAAATATAAAGCATCCCATTTATTCAAGAAAAAACTCTGGAAACTCTATAAAGAGAAAAAAAGCATTCAATACCAGGATAGAAGTGTCATAGAAAAGTATCAGGAAAAAAAAATGAGAAAATTGTTAATGGCTGCATATACCACCCCATACTATAAAAAAACAATCGATACAGTAAAAAAACCGATAAGCAACTTCACGATTGCCGACCTAAAGAAGTTCCCCATCCTTACCAAAGATATCATCAGAAAAGAAATCAAAAATCTTATCGTAAAAAATCCCATAGGTCTTTACCCAAACTCCAGCGGAGGCTCTACCGGGGAACCGCTCACCTTTTACCAAGACCAGAACTATAAGGACCATATCTGGGCTTCGATGATGATCATTAATGAAATGAGCGGATGGTACTGGGGGGCCAGAAGTGCCCGGCTCTGGGGCGCCCCTCGCGATAGGAAAGCTTTCTCAAAAAAATCAAAGCTATTCTGGCAGAATACCAGGTTCTATGATGCATTTGATATGTCAGACTTAAAAATAGAACAATTCCATAAAGATATGACACGACACGAACCGGAATTTATTATGGCCTCAAGCTCTTCCATATATCTCCTGGCAAGTTATCTGAATGCAAAAGGGATCATACCCTCATATCCAAAGATTTCCATCTCAACTACCTCAGAAACCCTTTACCCGCACATGAGAAAAACTATAGAAGATACGTTCGGCGTGAAATGCTTCAACCGATATGGCGGACGTGAAGTAGGCGCAATGGCGTGCGAATGTAAACGGCACTCAGGGTTCCATATATTTATGGACAACGTCATCGTCGAATGCATCGATCCGGAAACCGGAGAAGAGGTCTACGACAAACCGGGAGAAATCATCCTTACTAACCTCAACAATCTCGGAATGCCGTTTATCCGTTACAAAGTAGGGGATATAGGAACATTAAGCAAGGAAAAATGTACCTGCGGTATGCAAACTATTCTTTTAAAAGAAATCCTCGGCAGAAGCATGGACCATGTCATTCTCAAAAATGGAAAAATTGTTCATGGCTGGTATTTCAATCAGTATTTTTTTGGGATCGAAGGAATAAAAGCCTATCAGTTCGTCCAGGAATCGTTAGAAAAGTTCACACTGTATATCGTAAAAATGAGCAATTTTAATAGCATCAGCTTTGAACTGTCTCTAAAAAAAATCAGAGATTTTATAGGTAAAGATTGCACACTGGATATACACTTTATTGATTCTATTCCTAAAGCGCCTTCGGGAAAAGTACAGTTTATTATTTCCAAAGTTGACCCAGAGATCATCTGGAACAAAAATAGAAATACTGCCCAGATGGCCGCCAATCTAACGAAATAAGGAGGAACAACTACTATGAGAATACTATTTGTTAATCGTGTAATGGGACTCTGGCGCGGGGGAGGTGAAACATTTGATCTCAATACTGCAAAAGGACTGCAAAAAAGGAATCACGAAATTGAGTTTATTACCGGATGCAAAAAAAATGGAGAGGTCCCCTTCCCTGTTAACGAATTTAAAACTCACTATATTTACACGCCATATTTAAGCAAATTGGCTACTAAATTGCCGTTTAAAGTAAAAGGGCTTGGGAAACTATGGCATCTGGATAATTACTGGTGGGGATCAGAAGTATTCAATTACCTTAAAGAGAATGATAAATTTAATTATTATGACGCTATCTGGATACTTACGTTACCGCATCTGAATAAAAAAATTAAAGCACATTATGACACCCCGACAATAATACGGTTCCCTGGGCCACCAGACCCGGTATTGTTAAAGGTCATAAAAAAACTACCTTTTGTTATCGTTAATGGGGACACATACCATTACTTAAAAAAAGAAAATGTTAACTGCATCAACATTCCACCTTCACCTAACCTAGTCGAAATCCATAATAAGCTGGATATAAGGAAATTGATGAGGGCCCAACATCAAATAAAAGATGATGAATTAGCGGTTATCTATGTAGGAAGACTTATCAACATGAAAAATATCGCGTTCCTGATTAAAGGGGTCAAGCAGCTCATCGACAGCACGAAAAAGGTTGTTAAGCTCATGATCGTAGGAGATGGAGAAGAAAGACACCGCCTGGAAAAACTGGTCAAACAGTTACATATGGAAAAAAATGTTATTTTTACAGGATTTGTAGACAACAAAGATATCTACAAATATTATATTGCATCAGATATATATGCACTTCTTTCAACCTATGAATCGTTTTCGATTGCAACTCTTGAAGCCATGTATTACGGATTGCCGGTCATCGTGAGTAACGTAGGCTGGCTAAAAAACCTTGTGGAGAATAATGTCACAGGGAACCTCATCAATCTGGACGACATAGATTCACTGGTATATAACCTCAGGAAATATGTAGAGAATGAAAATCTCAGGAAAAATATCGGATCAAACGGTGAACGTTACGTAACCGACAAGTTCAGTTGGGAAAGTAATGCCGTCACGATCGAGAGGATATTCATGTCTCAAATACCGAACAGCGTCGTAGAAGAAACATCACGAGTTCTATAAAAATGCTATTGGGGGGCATGAATTATATGCCCTCCCGTCATAAAAAAGTGGGGGGAATAGTAAATGCATATTTGCCAAATTATCTGGAATATTGATGCTATCGGCGGTGCTGAAAGAATGGTCGTTAATATAGCTGCCGGATTACAGGAACAAGGGAAATCGGATATCACCGTGCTATCAATCCTGGGCAAAAGTGATAGCTATTATTCCCAAAAACTAAAAGAAATGGGAATACCATTACTACATCTTTTCCCTGATGCACAAAAAGCATATAACCCCAAAATTACTACAAAACTGTACAAAATATTAAAGCTCATCTCTCCGGACGTAGTCCATACCCATCTATGGGGAGCGTCACTTCATGGATATATATGCGCCAAGCTGCTCAAGATACCGATAGTCGTTCATGAACATAATGTACTTTTCAACAGAAAATGGTATTGGGATTTTTTTGACAGGGTTACATTCCGGTCACGTTCGAGGACAATCGCATGTTCACTCCCAGTCTATTTGTCACTTGTAGAAACCCTTAAGTTAAACAGCAAACAAAAAAAGACACTGGTCATCATCAATAACTGCATTAACGAAAAAGAGTTTGCCGTTAGCAAAGATCGGCTAAGTGTAAGAAAAGAGCTTGGCCTGGCAGAGAATGATTTCGTCTTCATAAACGTAGCCAGCCTGACAGAACAAAAAGGACACAGGTACTTAATCGAAGCTTTTTCTCTTGTTGTCAAAGAATATCACAATGCAAAATTATTGATAGCTGGTGACGGCATATTAAAAAACGACATAACTATGCACATAGAGAAACACAAACTATCCTCAAACGTTATACTCCTAGGTATCAGGAAAGATGTTGCAGACCTGTTGAATGCTTCCGACATATTCATTCTGCCATCACTCTGGGAAGGATTGCCGATGGTGCTGCTGGAAGCGATGTACAGAAAATTACCGGCAATAGTCAGTAACGTCGGCATCATGAAAACTCTGGTAACTGACCACGTTAACGGGTTATTAGCTGATCCTATGGACACAGCAAAACTACATGAACATATGAAGTTCTTTATCACCAATACGCTCGAAAAAATAAAAATGGGCTGCGAAGCCGAAAAAATAGTAACAAAGAGTTTTCTGATTAACGTTTATATTGACAGCCTTACAGGGATATACCGGCAAATACTTTGATAAAAAACAGAATAAGGAGCTCAAAATGAATCTTGATAGTGCAAAAAACCTTACATACAAGTACTCTATGGTAATACTCTCGTCCTTAGTAATGGGGTATCTAACTATTCAGAACGGGAAAATGATTGTCGCGGCACTTCTCTTTTCCCTGCTATTTCTCTTTCTGATGAAAAAACTCAGAACTCCAACCCTGTACACCCTGTTTTTTATAAGCGTCATCTGGTGGCCGATCTGGATGAACTCTTATTCTTTACTTGGTATAAGGTTCGGCTTTTTGACCATCAATTATCCTTTGCTTTTTCTGGGTATCTTTATGGCAAAAAGTTTCTTCAATCTCTACCAGAAAAAAGTTCCGTTCCGCATCGATTTAGTTGACTGGATTCTGCTCTTTTCCGTTATCTGGGTGCTCATCTCAGCTCTTACCAAGAGTATCGCACCGGAATCGAAAAGCAATTTCTTTTTACTCGGATTCCCAATCCTCTACTACTTCACGGCAAAGTTCTCTGATATTCAAAAAAAAGATGTCCTTTCATGGATGAAATACATCGTATATTTCTCGACACTCACAGTCCCATACCTGATCTACGAACTTATCACAAAAGTAAATATTTTCCTTCCACCTACAGATATCTACGAAAACTTTGTATATAATTACACCCTGGAGGCTCATGGTGTATTCCAGCCAAGCGGACCGTTTATCGATCCGAATACCGCAGGGCTGTTCCTTCCTTTTGCAGTAGCAATGTCACTATACTTCTATAATACGGCAGATAGTAACAAACAACGCTTGAAATGGGCCTTCTTTATCGTGGCAATTTCGGCAGGAGTACTCATCACCCTATCCCGTACCAGCTATGTTTGCTTACTGCTCGTTTACTTCGTCAATTTTCTGTTTATTGTGAAAAACAAAATAAAATATGTGGCAGGCCTCGCTGCATTATTAATCCTGAGCGCCTGTTATCTCAACTTTGCCGGTCTGCCTCCTCAGCTTCAAGAACGGCTAAATGATTCCGAAACACTGGCAACCAGAGTTGGTTTTTATCAAGATTTTGCGATACTGCTGAAAAATAACTGGGTTACCGGCATGGGATTTGACAACTTCAGACGGAGAGACCGGATCACCCCGGATTCAGGTCCGGCGCACAATATATTCGTTACCATTTTAATTGAATTAGGGGTTGTCGGATGCGTCGTATTCTTCGCTCCGATCGGGTTCATCTACCTGTCATACAGAAAATACACACAACTCCCTTCGATTGACAAACCGCTTCTCGCAACCTTCCTCATATTCTTTCTCAACTACTATGTGGGCGGATTGACCATGAACCCCCATCTGTACGTCCAACTCAATGGTATCCTCTACATATTCATGTCCGTTTTCATGAATCATACGAATGTCATCTCAAATAATTCTCTGCCTTCGATAACAGATAGCGAAACCCAATTCAATCTGCTCCCTGGAACGCATGACCAAAGAGGAGCCCTACCAGCATGAAAATCCTCTTAGTACATTACCGCTACTTTATCTCCGGCGGCCCTGAACGATATATGTTCAACATCAAAAAAGAGCTGGAAAAAAGCGGACATGAAGTTATCCCTTTTTCGACTAGGCACAGCTCGAATGTCAAAAGCAAATATGAGCATTTCTTCACGAAAAATATCGGCGGAGAAGAAGGAATATTCTTTGATGAGTATAGAAAGAACGCAAAAACCTACCTCGACGTCATCGGCCGGCAGTTCTATTCTTTCCAGGTCAAAAACGATCTGGAAAGGATCATCCGGGAAACGAGGCCTGACGTCTGCTATCTGCTTCACTATGTCAACAAACTATCGCCAAGCGTTATCACGGCTTGCAAACGGTACAATGTTCCGATAGTTCATAGATTATCGGATTACTATCTGATGTGCCCGCAAAGCGGTTTTTTCAGAGACGGCAGATTCTGCGATGAGTGTAAAGATAAGAAGCTATCCGTGATAAAACACAAGTGTGTCAAAAACTCTCATGCAGCTTCCTGCCTGAAATACCTGGCCTATTCATTTCATAATTTCGTTGGCATCTATGATCACATTAATACCTTTATTTGCACCAATAATTACATGAGAGAAAAACTTATTGAGTTCGGGTTTGATAAGAACAAACTAGCAGTTAATCACACCTTCTTCAATAGTGACACCTGGAACATTGATCAAACATACCAAAGGAACCGTTTACCTCAAGGAAAAATCAACTTAATCTGTGTCGGCAATTTCGATCACAGTAAAGGCACCTATGACCTGCTCCAGGCAATTGATTCCCTCAAAGATCTGCATTCGCAGTTCAGACTAACCTTGATCGGCGGGCGTCTCAAAAAGGAAATAGCCAATGTTGAGAAGTATATCAGCACCAATCATCTTGAGGACCTGGTAAAAGTAATGCCAATAACGTCAACGGAAAAACTCATCGAGGTCTATCAACAGGCTGACGCTTCTATCCTGCCCTCGCGCATCGTAGAGAACCTGCCCAATGTCATGCTAGAAAGCCTGTTCTTTGAGCTTCCATTAGTTGTGCCTTCATTCGGCAGCTTCAAAAGTACAGTCGATGATACAATATCTTTTAAATTCCAGGCATTCGATGTTACCTCACTCGCAAACACCCTGAGAACAATCATAAATGATCCGGCAAAAATTGAGGAAAAAAGGCAACGTTGCAAGCAGTACCTGGAAAAAAATTTCTCGAAAGCGGCCCACGTAGAAAAACTAATTGGTATTTTTGAATCAGTCTCTCATCATAAAGGACAAGGTATTGCACAAATGAAAACAAGGGCAATCAGCATCGATTACAACCACTAATTGAGGAGGAAAGATATGTTAAAAGTTTTTGAAATAGCTACTGGGTATACTTCAATCCCTGCCAAGGTCGGGGCCGCAACAGAAATAGTAGTAGAGAATCTGGCACAAGAATTGGTAAAAAGCAGTATCGATGTCTCGATCATTGATCTGCACAGTAACAACAGGATAAAAAGCGATTACAACATCCACGAAATCAAAGTCCCTGAATTCCTGAGAAAAACAACGTATACGCTTGGCTTTATGCACAAATTAAAACGGATCATCTACTCGTTCAACCTGGCAATGTTCCTGCGCAGCCTCAAGGTTAACAACGGAACAAAATACATTCTTCACTTCCACAACCAGTATAACTATTATTTTTTTGAAAAACTGATCAGCCGGAAAATAAAACGAAAGTCAAAGACCATGTACACACTCCATAGCTATATCTGGTCCCAGGACTGGGACAGTATTAAATCAACCGTCAAGAAAAAATATTTTCTGGAAATATTCGCGCTCAAACACGCCGACAGGATTATAGTCCTCAACGAAAAAGCAAAACAGAATATCGAAGAGCATATAAAAATCGATAAAAAAAAGATCGTCTTCATTCCCAACGGAGTTAACTCAAAAAAATACTGTACCCTGAAAAACAATGAAGTCGTAAGCAAACTCATCGCCACCTATAAACCACGACAAGAAAAAATACTCTTCCACGTCGGTTCCATCTGTCCGCGCAAAAACCAGTTCAATACCATAAAACTCCTTGCCCCGTTCCTGAGCAAACATAACTTCAAATTCATCTATGCCGGAGGAATAATCGACCCGGAATACTTCGCTGAAATCAACAATTACGTTACCGAAAAAAACCTGGACGGAAAAGTCGTTTACCTGGGTGAAATCAACCCGGGCAAAGAACTCAATTATTATTACAATCTGGCAGACGCGTTCATTTTCATGTCAGAGTCAGAAGCCTTCAGCCTGGTTGTCCTGGAAGCGCTCTCCGCAGGTTTGCCAGTTTTCCTCAAAGATACGCTTTTTAATGCAACGCTCGATGCTCAGCAAAATGGGATTGTCCTGTTCAACGAAGAAAATTTTCAAACAAATTTCACAAAAACGTTCTTCTACGACAACACCCTAAAAGGCCTCTCAAATGACGCACTGAATTTCATCAACAAAAATCTCACCTGGGAGAAAGTAGCAAGACAGCATATTTCGCTGTTTACGAAGGTATAAGGGAATTGGCGATGGGTTTGTGCCGGGTTAGCACACCAATCCATAATACTTGGTCTAGATAACCGTTGTTAACCCACCCAACAACGATTCTGCGCCATATTTTTCTCTGTCGCCCCTCAGGGAGGGTGATCTTTCCTTACTCCCTTCCTTGGAGGGGCAAAGCATAACTTCCCAGTTCACCCCCTGCGACCTTCTCCACGTTAAGCGAGTAGAAGGTCTAGAAGGAAATAACGTCTATATCTAAGTCTTCTCCGTTCCTAATGGAGAAGACGGTGGCAGCTTAAGTTGAATAGAAAAAAACGAAATCTATTCCACCAGATGAGGCGAAGATGATAGCTATACGAGAGATATCATCCCATGCAAATATTGAGGTATAACTAACACCCTATACTTTTTAAATTATTAATAGCCGACAACAAACATTAATCAAGAAAACCAGCCAAATACAATCAAACTTACATTATATAATAATATTGACAAATAACTTTCAAAACCTTATATATATTTCGAGCTTCAACGTAGATAGCAGTTCTTATAAAGAATATTATTTAAGTATATAGTTTCTCGTAAAGCACTACCAAGGATTAAAGCATGACAAAAAAAAACTATCGTTATTCTTCAATTATCTTTCTAAAAATTATGAATTAATATATCTGCCTTTAATGACTTATTATACAGCCTAAGTTTTTCGCTTTATCATAACTATTACCTCCGATCAATATCAACCAGAACATTTTGTAATAGTAATGCATTGTTGCAAAATGACATACTCCATACATTACAACATGGCAATTATTAAATAATTCCATATATCCCGGGAGGATTCCATATGCTACAAAAAAATAACCTTCATGCTTCTGTTATACTCACTTACAGATGCAACGCAAAATGCAATATGTGTAATGTTTATAAATATCCATCTAACAAAGAAGAGGAAATCGGCCCAAAAGAATTAGAAAAGCTTCCGCAAATGAAGTTCACGAATATCACAGGAGGTGAACCATTCGTTAGAAACGACATAGAAAACATTGTGGCAATTCTGAGAAAAAAAACGAAACGGATTGTCATCAGCACCAATGGATATTTTACCGACCGAATAGTAAACCTTTGTAAAAAGCACCCTGATCTGGGTATAAGAATAAGCATTGAAGGAATGCCAAAAACAAACGACGCCATCAGAGGAATCCCTGATGGATTCGACAAAGGATTGAGAACGCTGCTCACGTTACGTGAAATGGGGATCACAGATATCGGTTTCGGAATGACAGTACAGGAGGTTAATGCCCAGGACCTCATACCTCTCTATAGCCTTGCAAATGCGCTCGGGTACGAATTCGCCACAGCGACGTTACATAATTCTCATTATTTCCATAAATATGACAACCGGATTATTAACAAAGAAAAAGTTACAAATGAATTCGAAAAACTGATCGCTTGCCTGCTCACATCCCGCTCACCAAAAAAATGGTTCCGGGCGTACTTCAATAACGGACTGATCAACTTTATTCATGGAGGCAGCCGTCCGATACCTTGCAATATGGGGTCTGACGGTTTTTTTCTCGACCCTTCGGGAGACATCCTCCCTTGCAATGGTATGGACAGGAAATTACCTATGGGCAACATCAAAAGAAAGAGTTTTGATGAAATATGGACAAGCCAGAATGCCCGAAATATTCGTGAAACAGTAAAAAAATGCAATAAGCAATGCTGGATGATAGGAAGCGCGGCCCCGGCAATGAAAAATAATATGCGCCTCCCGATCAGTTGGATACTAAAAAACAAAATTTTCGGATATCGCGGCTATAAAAAAACTGATTTCCAACAACCAGAAAACAATACGGTATTTACTTCCATCGATAGCGCAGCAAAAGAAAGGACGCCATTATGAAAATAGCTATGCTTGGTGTCCGGGGAATACCGGGAACATTCGGCGGTGCAGAAAAAGTGGTGGAGGAAGTGAGCATAAGGCTTGTTTCTTTAGGAAATGAGGTAACGGTTTACTGCAGACCGCATTACAACAAAACAAAAACCGATCGTTATAATGGCATCAAGCTTAACTATATACCCTGTATCAATACAAAACATTTAGAAGCGATCTCGCACACGCTCCTGTGTACATTATTAGCGTCCATTTCCGATTACGATGTCATTCATTACCATTCCCTCGGCCCCTCACTACTCTCCTGGATCCCAAAACTTTTTGGAAAGAAAGTAGTCTCCACGTGCCATGGCCTTGACTGGCAAAGAAAAAAATGGAATAAACTTGCTAAAGCTTGCCTAAAAGCCGGAGAAAAAGCCTCTATTCTTTTTCCGAACAAAACAACCGTTGTCTCTCCTTTGCTTAAAGATTATTTTTATAAAAAATACAACAAGAAAACCGTGTACATTGCTAACGGGATATCCGTTACTCCACAAATCAATGATACGACATTTCTGAGCGAGTTCGGTTTGACAAAAAACAAATACATTCTTTTCTTAAGCAGAATAGTTCCGGAAAAAGGGCTACACCGGCTGATCAAAGCATTTCTTGAAATACAGACAGATACAAAACTCGTGATTGCAGGAGACCATTCTCACTCAAAAGACTACTTAACTGCAATAAAAAAAATGGCAGCAAACGATAAAAGAATAATATTTACCGGCCCAGTATTCGGCACTGATAAAAACGCGCTTTTTTCCCATGCCTACTGCTTCGTACTTCCATCTGATATTGAAGGAATGCCCTTAGTATTGCTTGAAGCGATGTCCCTGGGATGTTGTCCATTGGTAAGTGACATTCCTATTAATAAGTGTATAGTCACCCCTGACAATAATAATCACTACGGATTTACCTTCAAAGCCGGTAATGTCAAAAGTCTGAAACACAATCTGGACTTTGTATTATCTAACCCGAAGATCGTCAGCCAGATAAAAAATAAAATTGTCGCCTACGTAACTGCTTACTATAATTGGGATATCATATGTGATAATTACCACTCACTTTATGCTTCATTATATAAGAATCAAGTATCAACATTACCATGACGAACGAATGAACACGGAATATTCCTCGCCACTCATATAGAAATAGTAAAGCGGGAAAAAAAATATGCCCGGAAAAACTCCCTATCTGATTTTATGATAAATATCATAACTTCATATGCCTTATATGGATGGTAAACCATATTTGACTTAACCATTATATTATTATTTATCTATAAACTTTTTTGTTTTGAGCATACGTAGGGTATTTTCACGCAGCCCTACTCCCATTTGATTTCTGCGATCTTTTAATATATCATTGGTTATAGGTAAGTGAAATTGGAACATCACTTCAAAAGATAAAAATAATATATTCAGGAGGGTTGCAGCACAGAGATTTCACTTTAGCTTACAAGCCAAAACAATTAATCCTAGTATCCGTTACATTAGCCACACTACAGACATACAGAGCCCGAAAAACAGATAATCAAATAATTAAACAATAAGGAGGTATATCATGTAGAAATTTTTTCTGCCAGTGAAGACTCATCGTAAAAAATAATTATAAGATCTTTTTTCCAATAATAATTTAATAAGGAGGTTATAAAGAATATAGAAAGTATATTTCTATATCGCTAGGTCATTCTTTTTTTTAAAAAATGGCTTGGCATTTTTTAGGAGGTTACTCATCATAATGAAAAAACTTATTGTAAGCGGCATATTAATAACGATGCTGATCGCCGGATGTTCGAAAGTAGCGAATCAGACAGGAACACCAGATCCACAATTGCAAGAGGATCAAACAAACTCACAAATAGAAGGGAATATACCTAATCCGCCGGATAATCCGGAAAATGATTCTACTGGGACAAGTGCGACGAGTATTGCCGGAGCCATAAATCTTGATACTCTCGTCGCAGGATACAGTGTATATCCAAGTATAACAAGTGTCGTTGCATCTCCTACGAGTGTCAGTCCGGGAGGAAAATCAACGATAACAGCCACTCCGTCCAGTACAAATAAAGTTGCCTTAACCTATACATATTTACCGCAAGCCGGCCGTATAGACCTGCCTTATGGCGTTAGCGGTACCAGGATCGGCAAAGATATTGTGAGCAAATCCAAAACCGTCATCTGGACATTGCCAACCACACCGGGGACTTACTCGATGAAGATTATTGGTGACGATGGTACAAATCGCGTACTTCGCACAATCTACGTAAAGGTCAATACACCTACGGTTTACTATGTACCGGTAATTAACAACTTATCTCTATCCAGTCTGACTATAAAACAGGGAGATCCGGTAATAGTAACCGTACTGGCAACCGATCCGAACAAAGAAACGATGAAATACGCTTTTACAGCTGACGGGACAATTGCACTGACAAGTTCACCAAATGCGGTCAAATGGACCCCGACGACAACGCTGGGAGTGCACACAATAAAAGCAATTGTTTCAGATAGCCACGGATCTGTTTCCCAAAATACTTCCGTTACGGTAATTCTCAAAAACAATGCTCCGGTGATTAATTCCCTGGTAGCAAATTCTACAACAATTACCCCGGGACTAAGTACAAAAGTGACAGTACAGGCTAGTGATCCGAATGGAGATACTCTCGCCTATTCATTTTCCGGACAAGGAACAATTGAACAAACAGGTTCGCCAAATGTAGTGACCTGGACTCCACCAACTACTCCTGGAAACTACAGCATTAAGGCCCTGGTTGCCGATAGCGAATTCACTGTATCCAAGAGTATCAGCGCCACAGTGTTGAGCCAACTCAATACTCCACCGCAGATAAGTTCGGTAAAACTATCCGCGACCACAATTACGGCGGGACAAAGCACTGCAATTACCGTAACTGCGAGCGATCCTGACAGCGATAGCCTGGGCTACACTTTTTCCGGTCCGGGGACAGTCGCTAACGGTTCGCAACCTAACCTTGCGAATTGGACACCGCCAGTAACTCCTGGCAGCTATTTACTAACGGTTAAAGTTTCGGATGCCAGCAGCTCGGTTACAGCATCAGCAACCGTAGTCGTTCAAGCGTTACCGCAAACTACCGGAGAAGTCAGAGCTTTTCCTGGAGCAGAAGGTTTTGGAGCAAAAACCAGAGGAGCATTCGGCAACCCTAACCAAAGCCCTGTTATACTCAAGGTTTCAAACCTCAATAACAGCGGGACAGGGAGTTTACGCTGGGCGCTTGAGTACAATGCACCACGAATTGTTATCTTTACCGTGGGCGGTACAATCAGGCTCACCGGGGATGTCAGCATCAACAGCCCTTATATAACTGTTGCCGGCCAAACAGCACCGGGCGGCGGTATTGCAGTCAGAAATGCCGGACTTCGTATCCGTTCGCATGATATTATCCTTAGAGGCCTTAAATGGCGAAGCGGGAGAGGTCGTAACCTCTCACAGAATGAAGACTGTTTCAGTATCGAAAATAGTTCAGTCCAGCCATATAACATCATTATTGACCACAACTCCCTCTCATGGGCATCAGATGAAATCGCAGTAAGCTGGTTCCCTGCACATGATATTACCTGGCAATGGAATATCATTTCGGAAGGGCTGATGGATTACGGCGGACACGGTTTTGGATTACTTGCAGGAAACAATTCCAAAAAGGTATCCATCCATCACAACTTGTTTGCACATCTCAAGATGAGGCTCCCGGAATGCAATGACGGATCAACCGGAGAGATCGTCAACAATGTTATGTACCATTGGACAAACAAGGCATCAGATTTCATAGGGTCCCCAAATGAATACGGCGGCGGGTTTAGCGGATCAGTCCCTTCATACTGGAACGTCGTAAAGAACTTTTACAAACGAAAAGGGACAGAAGGTCCTGCAAAACCAATCGAGGTATTTAACTATCCTGGTTGGAATCAAGAATATTACGTACATGCAAATTCCAGATACTTTTTGTCAGGCAACATCGGACCGAACAAATCACAAGGCAACGTCGGCGACGATTGGAGTCTCGTGACCTTTGTCGGAGGCGGGAGCGGATCAACTTTCAAATCCAGCACACCGGTCGTAGCTTTATCAGGAATATACGAGAACACCGCGGAAGAAACCTACACGGCGGTTTTAAATAAAGTAGGAGCTTTCGTACCTGTGCGAGATGCCGTTGACACCCGGATAATTAATGATGTAAAGAATGGTACCGGCGCACTTAAAAACAGTGTATCAGATGCCGATTATCCATACCTTTCACCAGGTACTACACCGGCTGATTCCGATAACGACGGTCTGCCAGATAGCTTTGAACAACAGTACTCAGCAGATAGAACCAGCCTCAGCACACATGCTAAAGCACCAAGCGGATATAATTGGATAGAAGAATACATTAACTCTTTTATCAAATAGTTTGATTCATCCTGTAGGGGCGTATAATTGTACGCCCTTACCAAAAATAGCCACTAAAATATCCTCTTAACATATCCCGTGCAAGTCACGGGATATGTTCCTATACAGTCCGTTTCTAAATATTACTTATTTAATTATGGCATGCCTGTTTAATGATGAAACATTATAATTTCCGCGTACCCGCAGAAATCCAACACAACCCTACTACCACTTGATTTAAAAGAGCCTACAAGATATCATTGGCATGAGATTTCCAATGCATGAGATTTCCAATAGATATTAAGAAACAAACCACAATTATTACGTGGCCATATTTTTTCGAAAAACAAATAATTTTCGTAAGGGAGAATACCTATATGAAACGACTAGGATTAAGCATCATTGCCATACTATTATCAATAACAGGTTGCGGAAACAACTTAACTAACGACCCCGATTCACCGGCACTGAACAGTCTGCCGATTATCAAAAAAATAGCAGTGTCACAAAGGGAAGCTACGTTAAACACCTCAATCATTGCATCAGTCGAAGCAACAGATCCTGATAACGATGAATTAGCGTATTTTTTCTCAGGAGAAGGAACTATAACCAAAACTGATGATCCTGAAGTTATTCGCTGGATGCCGCCATTAACTGCCGGCCCTCATAGACTGTCAGTGGCCGTATCTGACAAAATAGGCATTGTTTTCGCAACCACGCAGGTACTCTTAATCGCGAATGAAGATTGAAAGCTACTGGGAAGGCATATTATTATCGCATCCATACATTCGATTAAGAAAATATTTGACAATTACTTTAAAAAGTTATAAGTTTATGGTAGATCAGGCGAACTTAAAATATTAAGAGCTTAGCCGGGCCTAATGGCAGCGGTTATTACCCCGTGGGACTTATACTCCCAGGGGGTTTTTTATATTCTATTATGAGGAAATCCATGGAAAAACAAAAGCAAAAAATATTTGTAGCTATGCTATCGGTATTCTCAAATTCGGCACTTATCATTGCAAAACTGGTTGTAGGAATACTGATCAGCTCTGTATCAGTTATCTCTGAAGCTATACATTCAGGCGTCGACCTCCTCGCCTCAATTATAGCCCTATTTGCTGTAAAGACCTCCAGTCAGCCGGCAGATCGAGAGCATGCTTTCGGTCATGGAAAATTCGAAAATCTCTCAGGTGTTGTAGAAGCGCTACTAATCTTTGTAGCTGCGGGTTGGATTATTTTTGTGTCTATCAAAAAACTCATTACACCGCAACCGATGGAAGCCGTCGGTTGGGGTGTGGCAGTTATGCTCGCCTCATCAATAGTTAATATTATTGTCTCTCAAATGTTATTCAAAGTTGGTAAAGAAACCGATTCTATTGCGTTGCAAGCGGATGCCTGGCACTTACGCACCGATGTCTTTACTTCAGCAGGCGTAATGGGAGGCCTCGGATTATTCTGGCTCGGAAAAATACTAGTCCCCGATGTAGATCTCCATTGGATAGATCCTGTATCTGCGTTATTAGTAGCTATACTTATCCTCAAAGCAGCCTATGATCTCACGAAACAGTCACTCCAGGGATTATTGGATGAAAGTCTTCCTCCCGATGAAGAAAACTGGATAAAAGAAAGAATAAAGCTGCTCTACCACAAGATTTATGGCTTCCACAATTTCCGCACACGAAAAGCAGGATCAACTCGGTTCGTCGAATTCCATGTCGTGGTAAACCCTGAAATGTCAGTACAAGATTCTCATGACCTTAATGACAAGATCGTTACCGATATCAAACATCGATTTCCCGACTCAAAGATCATGGTCCATATCGAGCCATGCAACAATCTGTGCGAACCTAAATGCTTAGATACCTGCTTAATCTATAATCGATAACCAACCATATGCCTCTCTACAGGGCAATCGCATACTACCAAGGCTGAGGCTTCATAGCCAATTATTGACTTATTTTGTAATTAACCCAAGATAATTCTTTAAAATTTCCCAACAAGCCGCCTACCATAGTCAATACAGCTATTGATAGCATTATCATCAGGGTTCCATAAAGCCTTTATCCCGTCATCTGCAATCTCGAAGCCGGCAGACTTCAATATTTCAACAAGTACCTTCGTCGATTCTCCGCTCCAACCATAACAACCGAAAGCAGCAGCTTTTTTATTTTTGAACCCTAACCCTTTGATCTCTTCACAAATACCTGCTACAGCTGTAAGTATCCCCCGATTAATAGTAGGTGAGCCAACTATGATCGCTTTGGATTTAAATACTTCGGTAACAACATCATTCTTATCAGCTTTTGCCACATTATAGAGTTTGACGGTTACATCTTTATCGGCATCCTTGATACCTGCAGCGATATTCTCAGCCATTACTCTTGTACCATTCCACATCGTATCGTAGATTATTGTGATCTGGTTTTCCTGATAATTATCAGCCCACGCCAGATAATCTTCAACAATTGAGATAGGGTTATCCCTCCAGATAACACCATGACTAGGACAGATCATATCTAGGGGCAGATTAAATGCCAGAATTTCGTTAATTTTTTTAATTACCATAGGACTGAACGGATTAAGGATATTTGCATAATATTTAATCGCTTCCGCAAACAGCTCGGACTGATCGACAAGATCATTGTACATGAACTCAGAGGCATAATGCTGACCAAATGCATCATTACTAAAAAGAATATTATCCTCTGTTAGATAACTAAACATGGTATCCGGCCAGTGAAGCATCGGAGCTTCAATAAAAACCAGGTCTTTCTTCCCCAGGCTAAGCCTGTCTCCGGTTTTAACAGTTTTGAAATTCCAATTTTGATGATAATGTCCGTATAATGACTTTGAACCGTTGGTCGTACAGTAAATGGGCGTGTCAGGAATATATTTCAATAATTCAGGAAGAGCACCACTATGATCGACTTCTGCATGATTAGCAATTATATAGTCTATCTGCTTCAGATCAATAGTTTGTGCAAGTTTGTTCACAAATTCCTTTGAAAATGGCGCCCATATAGTATCTATCAGAACCGTCTTCTCTTCCTGGATGAGATAAGAATTATAGGAAGTGCCATGATGAATAGAATATTCGTTTCCATGAAATTTATCTAATTCCCAATCAATTTTTCCAACCCAGGATATATTATTTTTAATAGGAAAAGCCATAAGTAGCAACCTCTTTTCTGTGTTTTAATAACGCTGCCAGTTTAACTAAAAGCGCTGTTTTTTATACATGAATCTAACAAGCTTTGAGAAAAACAACGAAACTCGTCAGAATCACAGACGACTATATCATTGTCAGCAACTATAATGCAATTAATTAAATAATGTGTTCCTGGTAAGCAGCAAGATGACTACAAACATTACAGTAAGCCAATATAGCAAGGCAAGCATCAGGTTAGCCTGAGATGTATTCTCTTAAACACCAAACAATCAGGCAGCAATGAAGCTACCTGATTGATAGATATCTATTGACCGTATAAGTTATTTCTTCTGTGTTTAATTTTGCGTGAGATCGCTTATCGGCATCCGGTATACTGCGATTAAATTAGGGGATATTAAATTTCGAGGGTCACTATCTTTGTTCATAACGATAGCAATGTCTTTCATTCTGGTGAGGGTGCTAGCCGGTACCGTTGCAGTATACGTCCCGACACCGTTAGCATCTGTGGTAAACGAGTATGGTTCAACACCAATACCGGTCGTCTCCTCTGAATTTTCCCCAAGCATCCAAACAGTATATACAGCATTTGGCGGCAAATTATTAACTTTAACATCAATTATTTTCTCTTCCGTGCTCGCCCCTTGGGTAATATTAACGGAAACATTTGAGGTAGCCATCATTCCGCCACCAGTCCCGCCGGTCCCGCCACCCATATTTCCTGTAGACTCCATGTTGCCCGTAGCTTCCATATTACCTGTACCTTCCGTTCCGCCTCCGGTCCCACCTGAACCGCCACCCATATTTCCTGTGGACTCCATATTTCCTGTAGCTTCCATGTTACCAGTGTTTTCCATGCCCCCGCCGGTCCCACCGCTGCCGCCGGTTCCCATATTGCCTGAACTGCACATATTTCCGGAAGATCCCTTACCACTTTGATCACCCATATTCGTTTTAGCTAAAACCATTGAAGAAGAAAGAAGCGCTATCACTAGAGAAAAAGACATTAATATAGTTAACAGACGCATTTTTTTCATACTTATCAGCTCCTTCATCATGAGTTGGGCGTGATTCTAATTAGTATGGCTGCCCATGTCAATGCGTGAATAATACAGATACTTTCAGCTGCTTTCTGAAGAGAATGAACAGGATAATTATCTGGGATTATTCGCCCATGGTAGAATAAATACAAAAGCAGAAAAGTACTTATCCTTTTTAACTAATCGGTTAGATAACAATTATATATTATAGCCATTAAGGCAAATTCCAGTTTATAATACTATTAAGCTTTTAGCTATAAACCTTAGACGCATAATTAAGGTGCTCTAAGTTAATCTGACATATCGAAATTTATTGCATAATGAAAAAAAGATTGAATTATTTAATATTCCTAACAATTACTTTACTGATAAGCATGCCCGTTGGAGCCGCAAGCAAATCGCTTCCTTCACGGCCCCAGGCCAGTTCTCAAAAAGCAGCAAGCTATTCATCTGACGAAATAATCGTAAAGCTAAAAAAAGGATATACGATCTCCGAGCTCAAAAAACAGGGGATACATTCCCAAGCTACCGAGTCTGACATAGTCACGACAAACAAAATCTTTATGAAACAACTTTCCCCGCAGGAGAGTATAAAAAAACTAGAGAGCTTGACCGCACAGTCCAGTGGTACAAAAAAAATCCGGCTGCAAAAAACGCTAAAGCACCAGCACGAATTATTAGAACACATAAAAGCCAGAGATAAGCGCAGGCCGAAAAATGCTGTTATTCCAGAATTAGAAAACATCTATCGGATAAAGGTTAAATCAGGTCAGGACATCCTTCAATTAACACAAAAATATATGACTAATCCCATTGTTGAGTACGCCGAACCAAACTTTTTCTGTAAAGCAACTAATTTACCGAACGATTATTGGGTTGATGAAGATCAAAATAACAACTGGGATTACTGGAATGAGCATGCCAGAGAATACATGTGGAACCTCAAAAAAATTGGGATGCAAAGTGTATGGAATCAATTCGGATACTCTCCGGGAGCAGGAATTATTGTAGCCGTAGTAGATTCCGGGATACGAGTGGACCATGTAGATATCCAAGCGAATCTATGGACGAATGATGCCGAATTGAACGGCACTGATACAATTGACGATGACGATAATGGTTTTGTCGATGATCAAATCGGCTATAATTTTGTGAATGACAATGGATATCCCTTTGATTATTATGTCCATGGCACTCACGTTTCCGGGACGATCGCGGCAATAGGCAACAATATAAAAGGGCTCATTGGCGTAGCAGCCGGTTCAAAAATAATGACGGTTAAAGCGCTTGATGATGCTGGAAACGGAAATGATACCGATGTAGCGAATGCTATTTATTATGCAGTTAATAATGGCGCTGATGTCATCAATTGCTCGCTCGAAGGTCCCAACTCCCAACTGGAGATTGATGCAGTTAATTATGCAGTAGCCCATGGGGTAGTCGTGGTAGCAGCCGCGGGCAATGATAACGACAACGTTGCCGATTACTGCCCTGCGAATATAGCGAATGCCATCACTGTCGGAGCATCCGACCAGAATGACCAGCGCTGTAGCTTCTCTAATTACGGCAATAAAATAGATATTGCAGCGCCTGGACAAGGCATCATCTCATTAGGAATAACAAGCACGAATACTTATGAAATCATGGATGGAACTTCGATGGCCGCACCGCACGTAGCTGCACTTGCTGCACTCATCTTGCAACAGCATCCGAGCTTTACTCCCGATGAGGTAAAAAATGTTATTCGGAATACTGCTGACGACATAATGACACCTGGCTTTGACGTGTACTCAGGGTATGGAAGGATCAATGTTGTCAGGGCATTAGACAGTACTCCCCCAACTACGCCGTCTATTAATGATGAAGGATTCTTTACAACAAATAATTCTATCCTTCACGTATCATGGTCCTCTACAGATAACGAGTCGGAAATTATCGAGTATCAATATGCATTGGGCACTACCCAAGGTGGAACACAAGCACTATCCTGGACAGTTACTTCTAACCTGAACGGAATTACGATCAATGGTCTCGCCTTACAAAACAGACAGAATTACTATCTCAGTGCTAAGGCCAGGAATGCGGCTGGTATGTGGAGCGACACCGGTTATTCCGATGGCATATATTTCAACCGGATTCCGAGCATCTCCGTCCCGGCACTGATTACTGCCAATGAAACTGAAACTATCGCAATCAATCCCCTCTACTCAGATCCTGACGGCGATACCCTTTCGGTTTCCTATTCCGGCTGGATGACTACTTCCTCCTACCAGACAACCTATAACGATGCCGGGACTCACAATGTGCTGCTGACCATTGACGATAACTATGGAGGACTCGTTACCCGGTCAATCCTTGTTGTCATCAGCAATATCAACCGTATTCCAAGTGTCTCAATTGCTGCACTGATCACGGCCAATGAAACTGAAACTGTCTCAATCAATCCCCTCTGCTCAGACCCTGACGGCGATACCCTTTCGGTTTCCTATTTCGGGTGGATGACTACTTCCTGC
>QKMY01000047.1 GCA_003242895.1 Candidatus Margulisiibacteriota bacterium | reverse complement strand
AGAATTACGAGCCGATTTATGTTAGCAAAGAGCAACTGGCATTGTTTGAAGCTGGTTAGCGCAATCGATACCTCGGACTTTTAGTCCGGGGAGGTTCATTTGTGGCAAAGAATTAAATTGTTAAAACAAGGTTATCTACGAAATGCTTTATACTTGGGTCACGTATTGAATACCCTCCAGATGGCAACAACTATTGGGAAAATAGATAAAATTGCTACAACTATTACTGTTGTCTGATTTAGTTTGGTTAGTCTCATAACGCCCTCCTTTTTAATCGATAAAGGAAAAAATCTCTATGTGTATTCGTTCATCATTCACTCCTAGTTCGCGAAGATTTTTAACTGTTCCGTCAAGTAAGTCTTTGGGGCCAACGATATAGAACCCTTTATTATCTAATTTTCCGCAATGTTTGATTAGTTTGTCCCGGTCAATTAACCCTGTTTCCCCGGTCCATTTTTTTCCCGGGTCACTTAGAATGTGGACTGCTTGTAATCGAGGGAATTGCTTTTCTTGCATCTCAGCAAGCTCTTTTCGGAAAACTATTTCTTCCTCGGTTTTACTTCCATAGAGTAAAACTACCGGAATGGTCTCGTGGATGTCCCTCATATATCGAAGCATGCTCATAAGAGGAGTTATTCCAATTCCTCCGGCAATGAAAACTAAGCTTTTTTCTTCCGGATGAAGCAGGTAGGAAAATCTCCCGAAAGCAGCATGGACAGTTGCCGTATCCCCTGGTTTTGTCTCTCCTATAGTTGCAGTAAAATCACCGAGTTCTTTAATTGTTGAGCTTACATATTTTTTTTCTGTGGGGCTGGAAGAAATGGTCCAGTGATGTTCTTCTTCCGGTAAGCTTTTTCCGCGATGAAAAGTCAGGAAATGGAATTGCCCGGGTAAATATTTTTTGATTCTTTCACCTTTCGACGGGGCAAGCTTCACTGTCCATACGCCTTTTGACTCCTGTATTACATCAGTAACGAGATATGGATGACGGTTAAGCAAAAGCGGACGTATGAACCTGTGATAGGCAAAAAGAACAAAAAATATGATTAAGATGATAGGCCAAAGCCAATATAATGGTTGAGAATGGATATCGTCTCCAACTATCCAGCTATGAACAAAAGAAAACAGAATTATCGATGGTCCTGTTATGTCATGAATAAAACGCCATACCTCAAATTTGAGATGAAGTTTTGACTGATAGACGCTAACCAGCGCGTTGATTATCAGCAAAACAAGGGCTGCTCGTCCGAGCCAGATATACCAGGGCATGGTTAACCCTATGAGCAGTGTCAGTTTTCCTGTGCCGGCTGCTAGAAGTAATGGATGGGCTATTATCAGGATGGTCCCAAAGATAGCCATATATCTGTGATAGCGTATCAGAATATCGAACCCAAAAGAACTTTCAATCCACTTGAAACGACCAGCCAGAAGTATTTGGATTGTCAGTACCATAATTCCCACAAGGGCAAAGTTTCTTCCGAGTTCATATAAGAAATTATTAGTAGTTTGTTGCCTGTAAAACATCGATATAATTAATGGCGCTAATACTACCGCGAGATAAAGAAAAATACGCACTAGACCACTCCCCATAGCTGCACCTCTTTTAATTATTGAATAACTAGTTTCAATTGCCTTGTTTTATTATCGCTGCTCATTATATATTATTTTAATATAAATAAAATAGCATATATTCGCTATAACCAAGATAGAATTAACTAATTGCCTCGGGTGAATGAGTTTTTTTTACAAGTAAATAAAAATTATAGTATACTGTTAATGAGGGAGAAGTTATGAATCTTCGAAACAAAATAATTTTTATTATTTCACTTATTTTGATCTCCATAATTATAGGGATGTACGTTATGGCGAGATTAGTTCTTCTTAACGGGTTTCTTCGCGTTGAAGAGCAGGACGTTAATCGCAACATTTTGAGGGTTAAAGAAGTTATTGCTGAACGTCTCGAAAAGGTTGATAAACAGGATTGGGCAAAATGGGACGATACCTACAAGTTTATTGACGATAAGAATTCCACTTATATCGAATCTAATCTGTCAGATCAGTCATTGAAGGATCTGGAAATAAACTTGATGCTGTTTGTCAATAAATCCGGAGAGCTTATTTGGGGCAAGCAATTAGATACTAATAATAAATTAATTGATCTAACTTCAGGTGTGAAGAATTTGATATTAGCGAACAGACCCTTTCTTTCTCATGCCGATGTGCAATCGGTAAAAAAAGGCATAATAATAATTGATGATCAGCCGATGCTTTTTGTTTCCCGGCCTGTTCTGACGAGTCAAGGTGAGGGCCCGGTCAATGGAACCTTTATAACCGGGAGATATCTCGATGACAAAGAAGTAGCCCAAATATCGCGAATTACTAATCTATCTGTCAACATTCGTCAACTCGATGACAAAGATCTTCCAATCGATTTTATGAAGGCCGTTAAGCAAATCAAGGACGGAAAAGTTTCTCTTGTCGTTCCAAAAGATAAGTCTGTTGTGCAAGGATACTGTGTTATTGAAGACATTAATAATAAACCATCTCTCATTTCTCGAATTGATATACCAAGGGATATATATACGCAAGGAAAGAATTCTTTATCCGGGTTATTTATGATAATTATTGTCGGTGCGTTATTTTTTGCCGTAATGACTGTACTATTTCTCGAAAAAACTCTGTTATCAAAGTTGCCGGCTCTTAGCAGATTAATGAAAGATATATCGGATCAGGTTATATTGGCTTCAGATAAAGTATCAGATTCCAGTCAGCAACTCGCAAAAGGGTCTAATGAGCAAGCAGCGAGCTTGAGCAAGATTTCGCAGTTGCTTGAAGAGATATCCTCGATTGTTAAAAAGAACACAGATAACACCGGGGAAGCTAATGATACGATTAAAGCTGTTAGCTATGAAGCAGCAAAAAGCAAAGAAACTATTGATAAAATGGGTTATGCCATGGACAAAATTAAGACTTCTTCAGATCAGACCGCCAAAATTGTGAAGACAATCGACGAAATTGCTTTTCAGACTAATTTGCTGGCCTTGAACGCGGCCGTTGAAGCGGCCAGGGCAGGAGATGCCGGGAAGGGGTTTGCAGTTGTTGCTCAAGAGGTGCGTAATCTTGCTCAGCATAGTGCCAATGCGGTAAGAAGTACCGAGGAATACATTGGGGAGTCGAAAAAGAATTCTGAGAACGGGGTTATAGTATCAGGAGAAGTTGCTGATATATTAACAGCTATAATCAAGGGAGTGCATAAGGCAGTTTTGCTTATCGGGGAAGTTACTCAATCAAGTGCTTTACAGCTTGAGGGTATTGTCAAGATTGATGAAGGGGTATCAAACATCCATAAGATTACGCAAGCAAACACCAGTAACGCAGATGAATCTGCGATAGCAAGCCATAATCTCTCGGACATGGCGAGAGAACTCAATAAAATGGTGCTAATGCTCAATGAAATTATTTACGGTAAGACTACCTGAGAAAACAAAAGATTACATCGCTGGAGTAGTTTTTCAATTCTCCGGAGATTTTGGTTTGACTTAAAAAAAATACCTGGATACAATACTCGTTGTATCGTCAGGGATTTTTTGTGCGGACAAATTTTGCAAGCAAATATTTTCTGCGAGTAAGCTATCTAATCCAATTTAAAGAAATAGTGACCTCTATTATGATTGCTTTATTTGTAACGATAACAATTTATATTGTTTTATATGTTTTTATTGAAGTGGCCAAAAGGAAGTTTCTTGTTGAGAATGCTTTTAGCAGAAACGTTGCGCATGTAAGTACTGGGATTCTTTCTTTTTTTCTTCCATATTATCTAATGCCCTCTCAAATAGTTGTTTTGATGCTGCTTATTGCGGGGCTATTGTTTTACACCAAAAGAGCGCGCTTATTGCCGGGCATTCACGTTACCGGAAGAAAGAGCTTTGGCGAAATATACTATCCTCTTGGGATCGGCGTCTCAGCCTTGGTTTGCTTGCCTGGAAATATTGTCTCTTTCCAGTTTGGTATCTGGATACTCACTCTTTCTGATACCTTAGCCGGGATGATCGGTGGAAGATTTGGTGGAAAAAAAATTTCTTTTTGGAGCAAGGAGAAGACCGTTAAAGGTACTTTGTCATTTTTTATTATGACCTTTATTATCTCGGGGTATTATTTTTTTATTATTGGGAAGTTTAATATGGTGGAGATTTTTTTGTTAACCTTTATCCTTACATTTATCGAGTTTATATTAGTTTCCGGATTGGATAATCTAGTCTTGCCAGTCCTGGCATCATCTTTATTTATGCTTTTGGTTTGAAATTTGTTTTATAAATCGAGCTTCAAACTTAATTGAAACCCATTTGCTTTGTGTTTTATCTGGTTTTCTATGATGTCATTTTGATTTGTTTCCAGTTGATAGGTTAATCCGACATCTTCATTGAATGTTTGGTATATCCTTAATCCCGCACTCCTGCCATTAAAAACCTGTTTGTCCGTATCATAATCGTAAGCAACAAATGGCTCTAGTAACAAAAAATCGGTTAGTTTAAAGGTATATATTATCCCGAAGTGATTGGTATGAACTTTGTTTTTGCTAAACCAGGGAGAAGGAAATCCCAGGGTAAGTTCAAGAAATGGCTTATTGTCGTCACTTCTTAGTATAAGAACCGAGCCCAAAATAAATAAACCGTTATCAGCAAGAAATGAGGAAATATAAGGCATAGAAATTTTATATCTATCGAAGCTCAGGGTTGTTGGCGTATATGAAGCCTTCGGATTGCCAAGCAAAGCCTGGTGCCAATAACCGAAGTGGTCCCAAACGGAAACCGTAAGGAGGTCTGCAATCAGGATATCTGACAACAACGACTCTTTGGTTATCTTAATCCCGCTTCGGTTGAGTAAAGAAATATAAAAATTAAAGTCCCCAAAAACATTGTAATAATCATAGGGAGCATCAAATCCGCGGTCCCAGTACTCAATATCCTTTGTAAGAAAGAAATATATTCCATCAGTAAGTTTGTTTAGGAGAAACCCGAATGAGGTATGAAAATCGGTATTAGATAGGGACTTTTTCCAGAAAATATGTGCACTTAATTCTTGCTGGTTGGGTCCTGCAGCCGTTTCTTGAATGTATTGTTCTACAGTAGGTATATAATGGATTTCTTTTCTAAAATAGGGAAAGATTGTTGAGACTTTTCCATATCGTTGCCCAACATTAATGTGCCCCATTTCATGGGAGATGTAGCTCAAAAACATTGTTATCCCTATGGACGACGAGAGTTCTAAGGCGGTTGTTGGGTGAACTTGATGTGAAAAATGATTGAGGCTATAAAGAAGATCTCCGTTGCTTTCGAAGTCGCTGTAAGGATTCGATAGTTTAATGGAGTAGTTCGGCGTAAAAGCATGTATTGCTGGCGAAACTATTAAAGAGAAGATAAGTAATATCGAAATATTTATTAGCCGGACCATCTCTCCATTATATAGGTATTAGCAAAACTGAAAAAGCGTCTGATTTGTGTCCCGCTATCCTTTGTCTTTCGACCTAATATCTTATTTATTCTCCTGATGTATTTAAGTGAAGTTTATCGGTTTTCTCAACCTTTAGCTGGCAGCACATATTTTTATTTGTTATTTGACTGGTTATTGTAATTTATATATATATTGTTAGCTTAATGTGTTTTGTTTTTTAGATTATGTTGGTTATTTAATATATAAATATTAATTGTTAATGTTTAAGTGGTTTATGAGATGGGTATAATTACGATATGAAATACGAAAGGCGGAAATAAATGGCAATAAGGAAGCGGCACATTAAGGTAGCTGAGATGATAAAATCCCTCGGTCATCCTGATAGAATAAAAATACTTGAGGATATAGCCTCTAAGAGCGAAGGTGTGAATGTATCTGCAATACAGAGATCTCTCAAAATTGGACAATCAGCTGTGTCTCAACATTTGCTGAAATTAAGAAACTGCAAAATTATTGAGGCGAAAAGACAAGGTGTAGAAATATACTATTCCATTAAAGATCCACAAATTAAAAAGGTAATACAGTTTATTTTAAATTTTTAAATGATTATTCTCTACAAAATTATATTTGCGGTTCCCAGGTGCTTGGTTTTTATTCTTATCGAAAATGCAAAAGAACTATCTGGGTTCAATATATTGTATTACTTTTTTATCTTTTCAGGTAAACAAACTGCATGTTGATTATAGCAGCAGTTCTAATTATGAGTTTTAGCGCTGATAAACATTGAGTTCAGGCAATAAAGTATCCCTATTGGGATGATTATAATAGGGACGAGTCGCTCCCTAT
>QKMY01000046.1 GCA_003242895.1 Candidatus Margulisiibacteriota bacterium | reverse complement strand
AGAATTACGAGCCGATTTATGTTAGCAAAGAGCAACTGGCATTGTTTGAAGCTGGTTAGCGCAATCGATACCTCGGACTTTTAGTCCGGGGAGGTTCATTAAACACTATCCCAAATAAAATTTCAAAAAAACCAAGCAAAGAAAAAGATGGATTCCTGTCTTCACAGGAATGACAAACAACGTAGTTTTTTATTGATCAAAATATAACGGTCGAAACCATCACCCACATTCAAAACCCCTCAATCAACCACCAAACAATTAACATATAGATATCTGCAAAAGCCTGATCATATTCCTGGAGCAAAACAAAACAAAACCAAAAAGTTCCATTTAGTTGCATTAGGTTGTATTAGGTTGTATAATAAAATAGAAAGAAAGGAGATGAGTATATGTCTAGTGCAGTAAAAATTTCTGATGATTTATATAAAAAAGCGAAAATTATAGGACAAGCTGAACATAGATCGATTGCCGGTCAAATTGAATACTGGGCTAAATTAGGGAAAATGGTGAAAGAAAATCCCGATTTGCATATAAGTTTTATTGAAGACCTTTTAATTAGTGAAGCAGAATTTGAGAACAAAGAATATACGGAGTTCAAATTTGATACAGATATTACAAACTAATCAATTCAAAAAGAAGTATAAAAAATTGCCTGATAATGTACGATCAGAAGTTAATGATGCAATCAGGCTTGTTTGCAATGACACCCGGATAGGGCAAGAAAAAAAGGGTGATTTAGCTGGTATTCGGGTGTACAAATTTAAAATTCAGACTCTTCAGTTGTTGTTAGCTTATCGGTTAATAGATCAAAATACTGTATTACTTGAAATGGTTGGTTCTCACGAGAATTTTTATAGGGATTTAAACTAAAAACTACCAACTACCAAAAAATAGAATCAAACCCACAACCCTTCATCTACAAATCATAGCCCGGAAGGTGGTTGTATTACCACCTTTAAGCCGAGGTCAAGGAGCGGCAGCGTTCTGATATCTACAATTTAATTGAAAAAACCTTCATAGAAACAGGCAAAAAGAGGAAAAACAAAACAAAAAAAGGCAAAAAAAAGATATCCACTTCTTTCTTTCCAGACCGTAACCCGGAACTACTCAAAGTGGATACCAGCTAGCTACCGCGCATTATAGTCGAAACGGCCTCAACGTCAAGCACCCGTTTTTACGCACGCAATTTACCGCATAATTTTAATAATGCTATCATTATTATATTGGCCGCACATATTAAATCGATGAAAATATTTTTGTAATAATACGATATATTATCGAATATAATTAAGGAGATAGAGTAGTTATGAATATGTACGCAAAATTGGTAGCTATACCTTCAATATGTCACCCAAGCACAATTGAGGCTCGATCACTTATCGATTTACAAACACTCTTCCAATATTTATCACAAAGAGAAGATCTATTTCCAGAAGCTCTATCACAATTAGAACTCCTAAAGGGATTACTTAATCCATCCGATCCTGCAAAAGCAATAACAACCATTAGCATATTTACTAATAAACAATTAATAGATCTTCTAACCAAGCTTTTTCGCGCTGAATACCTAAAGCCCGGTCATCTTGCAGGTTATGGAGTATTAGGGAACAAACTCTATATTAGATCCGAAGAAGAATTACTTGCTAACTATAATGAAGAAACCCTAGATGTATTATCTGGAATCGCGAAAATATTTGGCCAGTTAAGGATGATAAAAGAATTAATGAATATGACTAATACACCCGATCCGTGGATTAGAATTCGTGTTCTTGAACAATTAATTATGATTGGAGAAAAAGAAAAGTCCTCTGAACTCGCATTAATCCTTAAAAAAAAATTTCTGGGGAACTATGAAAGCTGTTTTATCAGAAGTAACATTGCAGATTGCCTTCAATCGTTAGGATATTATAAAGAAGCGCTAGAATTATATAGTGATTGTTATGGTGATTACTCACAGGAATATCGTATGGATGATTTTATAAAAAATTGGGATATTTTAAAACAGCTAGTAGCCGGCACATTGGCTAATCCAGAAGAGACCACCATGCCTGATGCTAATAAAATCCTTCTTGATATTGATGAAGTGATGCTTGTTGAAATATTTGCCAGAGCAGGCTTGATACCACAGGTAAACACGATCACAAAATGCATCGTAGTGGACTGTGATGGGACCTTATGGAAGGGTGCAATTGGGGAGGAAGGTATCTCTGGCGTTCACGTGACGGAGCAACATAAGGAATTCCAGCAGCAGCTAAAAATCCTCAAATCTCAGGGAATTCTTCTTGCTATCAATAGTAAAAATGAATTGGCAAATGTACTGCTTGTTCTCAATAATCATCCGGATATGCTGCTTCGTGAAAGCGATTTTGCAAATATTCAAGCTAATTGGGACAACAAAGGTGAAAATATCACAACAATTGCCCATGAATTGAATATCAGTCCAACAAATATGGTATTTATCGATAACAGTTCGCATGAACGGATAGCTGTCCGACATGTGACTCCCAGTGTTACGGTACCGGAAGTATCTGATGACCCTTCTAGTTTGATTCGCGCATTAGCTTCTGCTGTTGTTACTACGGGTGATCCTGTCACACAAGAAGATATGGCTAGAACCGAATTATATCAGAGCCGGGATCGAAGAGAAAAACTCCGGGAGCAGTTGAGTGATCAATCTGACTATTTGTATGCACTTGAAATGAACCTTGCTATTCATGAAGCAGACGATTCTTACGATAGAAAAGCACGTATAGCACAACTATCACAGCGTACTAATCAGTTCAATGTAACAGGAATCCGATATTCTGAGGCAGATATTACTGATATATTAAATAATAAAGACTACAAAGTATTGGCAGTTAATTATTCCGATTGCTTTGATGATAATGGTATTGTTGCAGCAGTCATATTGAAAAAGACTCAAAGCCCTGATATCTGGGAGATAGACAGTTTTTATGTCAGCTGTCGTGCTGCCCATCTGACAATTGAAGCTGCCATCTTGGGATATATTAGTTATAAACATAAGGATATCCGAGTATTAATTGGTACCTATAAAGATACTGGCAGAAACGCACCTGCCAGAGACGTGTATAAAAATTTGGGTTTTCAGAAGGTAAACTCCGATGAACAATCGTCTCGCTGGGAAAATGATATTGCGTCTAATCCTCTTACGATACCTCCTTGGATAACAATTCAAGGGATCAATGATCAGAGTAGTAATGGTGATAAAAACCTACCGCAAGTCCTGCTTGACTTTGTCCGACAACATCCCCCGATTAGTGAGTACAAAAGATGCGACGATGTATGGAGCTTTGACACATCTCGTAATATTCTTTTGCAGAGACAAGAATTTGATATATATGGTTATAGTTCGAATATGCGGTCTATGCAGGATGTTCATATCGTATACTATGAGAAAAAAACCTTATGGGAACATGGGATTCGAGCCTCAGCTGCTGATGTAGTCAGAGCCTGGAAACAGAAATAATTTGGTTGACCACCTTTATGCCTGGTGGGTGTCACAGTAAATGAGTTCTTTTTTGAAAAGGACACTCATAGTGACACAGTCTTATGGGGTCAAGGAGCGGCAGCGTTCTGATATCTACAATTTAATTGAAAAAACCTTCATAGAAACAGGCAAAAAGAGGAAAAACAAAACAAAAAAAGGCAAAAAAAAGATATCCACTTCTTTCTTTCCAGACCGTAACCCGGAACTACTCAAAGTGGATACCAGCTAGCTACCGCGCATTATAGTCGAAACGGACTCAACGTCAAGCACCTGTTTTTGCTTAACCTACTGCATTTATTTCAATTTAATATAATTATTATATTGACCTTATAGCAGCTTAATAAAAGAGTCAACGACCATGCAAAAAAATAACCAGATATCACTATCATTTAGCTTGCTCGCTCTATTCAATAATGCTAGAATTCAAAGGATTAATTATTCGATAAAATTTGATAGCCTTTAAGATTTCACTTCCCCCAAGAAGTTTCCGGGTATTTCATAGCCGAATCAGTAATCAGAAGCTATCAATAAATAAAACATAAAGGATTGCATCTCATGGATCACTCAAGAAAACTAGGTGAAGCTAGCATCGCATCATTACTGCTCAAATTCTCCGTGCCGGCAATCACAGGTATGCTGGTACAAGCGATGTACAATATTGTTGACCGGATCTTTATCGGCAGGGCCGTAGGTTCTATTGGAATTGCAGCTGTAACGGTCGCATTCCCGGTAATGCTGATCATGATGGCATTTGGAATGCTGGTAGGGCTGGGAGCAAACTCACTCATCTCAATTAACCTCGGTGCCGGAAAGAAAGAGGAAGCCGAGAAAATATTGGGTAACGCAGTTATACTGTTTGTTATTATTTCAGCCGGGTTATCTGGTTTTGGTCTATTATTTCTTGATCCGTTACTGAAGTTTTTTGGTGCAAGTGCGGCAGTTCTTCCTTATGCCCGTGCATTTACCTCGGTAATTCTTGTCGGGAGCATATTTCAGAGCTTTTCTTTTGGTATGAACAATTTTATACGGGGAGAAGGTAACCCGAAGATTGCTATGCTGACAATGCTTGTCGGTGCTTTGCTTAATGTTTTATTGTGTCCAATCTTTATCTTTTGGCTTCACATGGGTATTGTCGGTTCGGCGCTTGCCACCGTGAGTGCTCAGATGGTCTCGTCCTTATGGGTAATGTATTATTTCCTTGGAGGCAGCAGCGTTCTGAAGGTCCGAAAGAAAAACCTCAGGCTTGATCGGGTAATTGTACTTAAAATTATTGCTATAGGCTCGGCCCCTTTTTTGATGCAGATTGTTGCGAGTGTGCTTAACGCAGTCATGAATAACCAGCTTTCGATCTATGGCGGTGACACGGCTATTTCGGCTATGGGTATTATTTTTAGTATAATGATCTTGTTCATGATGCCGATATTTGGAATCAACCAGGGAATACAGCCTATCATCGGCTATAATTACGGGGCTAAGAAATTCGACCGGGTTAAACAGACGCTCCAGCTAGGCATCCTTGCGGCATCTGCGCTGACGGTGACGGGCTTTGTTGTGACCAGGTTTTTTCCGGAACAATTAATACATATGTTCAGTAGGAACGATGCTTCATTGCTAGCCATTGGGACTCACGGCATGAACCTATTTCTTTTAATGCTGCCGATTGTCGGATTTCAGATTGTTAGCGCGAATTATTTTCAGGCAGTAGGCAAGCCTAAGCAGGCTATGTTCCTTAGTTTGGCACGACAGCTTATTTTCCTTATTCCGGCACTCTTTATACTTCCCCGCTTCTACGGCCTTGATGGTGTCTGGTATGCCGGTCCGCTCTCGGACTTTGGCTCGTCTGTCATCACTGCAATATGGCTGATAATGGAGCTTGCAAACCTCAAAGACAAGCATCATACCCAGAATCAGGCAAAAGCTCCTGAATTTCAGATATCTAATCCGACATAGCATTAAAATTTCCCTGTATATCTGTTTGTTTTAGATAGGTGTCGTACATGTTATGTGTCAACATCTACTCTTATTTAAAAATCTCATTGGATTTCAATATAACAAAAATGCTATCATCGTTATTATAGGAAAAATAGAATTTCGTAATTGATTCCCGACTCAAAATAGATGCAGCACAAAGTGTTAATAGATACCGGTAAAAAAGTTGTAGGGAAGGTCAAGCTCATTCTTGGCATCCAAAAACTGCTCTGTGATAAGAAGATCAAAATTATTTTCTGAAATTTTTTATATAAAGGAGAATCTTAGATGGTTATGCAGATTAAAATGGCCACAAAAATACAGGTAGCGCTAGGAGTATTGACTTTTTTTGTTATAGGGATAAGCCTTTTCTCCATAAGCAACATTAATAAGATCAATAAACAAGATAAACTCCTTTATGAGAGGATAACTGTCCCACTAGGTGATATGGTGCATATTGTCGGCATCTATAACGACATAAGGATTAATCTGCGAGCTTTAATGTTGTCAAGTACAGATGCAGAAAAATATGCATTAAATGATAGAACTTCTGTGTTTAGATCACAGTTAGAGGCTGCCCTTAATAAATATAGCACAACTCTTATCGATGCTGTTGATGCAGAAAAGCTGAAAAATTTTAAAGATGAAATGGTACGGTATAATAAGGTATACGATGCAATAGCTGCACTTGCGAGCGAGGGAAACCTGGAAGGAGCAAAGCAGCTAACCGCAACCCCGAAAACAAAAGAAATAGTCAAAGCGGTTCAGGAAGCTCTGGATATGATTGTTGTTGACAAGATCAATGATGCCAAGCTAACTGCTGAAAGTAACGATAAAACAGCCAAAAGTAGCAGTGCCGAATCCTTTATCCTCTTGATAATAGCGTCAATAATATCAATAGCTGTTGCCATTTACCTAACGGTTACCTATAAAAAGATTATCAGCGGTTTTATGGCGGAAATGGAAAAACTTATAAATGCAGCAATTAGTGGGAATATTGACGAGAGGGCAGATGTTAGGTCAATCAATTTCGAGTTTCGACCTCTAATCGAAGGAGTAAATGTAACTATCGATTCCCTTGTTGGTCATATTGACTCTATTCCGACGCCAACATTCATTATAAATACTGATTTTACCATAAAATATGTTAATCAAATCATTATAGATATTATAGGGCTGCCCAAAAATCAAATAGTTGGAACTAAATGCTATACTCATTTTAAAACTTCCGATTGTAATACAGAGAGATGTGCTTGTGCAAGGGCAATGAAAGAGGGTCATCTGGCGACGAGCGAGACGGATGCGCATCCGGGTAAACATAATTTGGAAATCTCTTATTCCGGTAAGCCGATCAAAAACTCTGATGGCAAAATAATCGGCGCCTTGGAAATAATTTCTGATCAAACAGAAATAAAAAAAGTGATGAAAGCTTCAAGTAAAGTAGCTGAGTACCAAAGTCAAGAGGTGAGCCGATTAATTAAGGCCTTGGATAACTTGGCTAAAGGGGATATCTCTTTTAACCTGGAGGTAGGTGAAGGAGATGTAGATACCGCTGGTGTAAAAAATAATTTTTCGATGATTGCAGGCGCGCTTAACACACTTACCACTGCCCAAAAAATGCTTGTTGAGGCTGCGAATGAAATAGCAGAAGGAAATCTCACTACAAAGCTACAAGCGAGATCAGATAGCGATCAATTGATAATTGCCATGGCAAAAATGACAGACAAACTCGACAAATCACTATCTGTAGTAGCCGAAACGGTGCAGCAAGTGACTAGCGGGGCCGAACAGATATCTGATGCCAGCCAGTCCCTGTCTCAAGGTGCTACTGAACAGTCTTCATCACTCGAGGAGATAACGAGTTCTATGGCTGAGATCGGTTCGCAGACCAAGATCAATGCTGAGAATGCGAATCAGGCGAATACGTTGTCCAAGACAGTAAGAAGTTCAGCCGAAAGCGGACAGGGTAAGATGAAAGAAATGGTATCCGCCATGGGCGATATCAGCGATAGTAGTATGCAGATCAGTAAAATTATCAAAGTTATCGATGAAATCGCATTCCAAACGAACTTACTGGCACTTAACGCAGCTGTCGAAGCAGCCAGGGCGGGACGGCACGGAAAAGGCTTTGCCGTAGTTGCCGACGAAGTAAGGAACCTGGCAGGGCGCAGCTCTAAAGCTGCCAAAGAGACTGCGGAACTGATCGAGTCATCAATAAGCAAAGTCAAAGCCGGTACTACAATTGCGGAGATTACCTCGGAATCTTTCAAAGAGATTGTGAACGGAATTGTAAAGGTGACTGATATTGTCGGGGAAATTGCCGCCGCTTCCAGCGAACAAGCCGAGGGAGTGATTCAGATCAATCAAGGTCTGTCACAGATCGACAAAGTGACCCAGCAGAACACAGCGAATGCCGAAGAGACTGCGTCAGCTGCTGAAGAGTTATCTTCTCAAGCTATCAGTTTGAAGAGGCTTACCGATGAATTCAAGCTCTCAAACACTGTCGTATCCCGTGAAGGCCCTCGGACTCAGGATGTGCCCGTCCAACCTAAGAAAAAAATGCCTGCCAAAGGCTGGGGCAGTCCATCGAATAAACCGGTAATATCACTGGATGATAACAATTTCGGTAAATTTTAATAATTTGGATTCCTGTGCGGGCGTGCCGTTGGTACGCCCCTATAATGCTCATATCCGATAACCGGGATTAAAACCATGGATCAACCAAATAACGAAGCTCTGTCAATACTGACGAGAATATCTATATCTGATCAGGAATATCATGAGATCACGGCTTTGATCTATGATCGCTTTGGCATAATTCTGTCGGAAGAAAAACGATCGATGGTAATGGGACGACTTCAAAAGTATATGAGGACCAATGGGTATTCGAGTTATAGCCAATATATAGATCATCTCAAAAGCAATAATGGTTACCAGGCACTTAGTTCGCTGATCGATAATATTTCTACCAATTACACCTTCTTTTACCGTGAGAATGACCATTTTGATTATTTTTCAAGGACTGTGCTCCCCGAACTTACCGGCAGATTGGCTGTGCGCGATAAGGATATCCGTATGTGGTGCGCTGCTTGCTCTACTGGAGAAGAAGCATATACAATCATGTTCTGCTTAATGGAACATTTGGGTTCGGCTTATGGACAATGGAACTCCGGGCTATTGGCAACCGACATATCCGAAAAGGTGCTCAAAATAGCGCAGACCGGGAAGTATACTTCAGAACAGATCGAAAAGGTCCCTCTTGCTATAAGGAATAAATATTTAAAATTGAAAGAACCAAAAATCTGGGAGGTTACCGACAAACTCAAAGAAGAGATTACGTTCCGTAGGTTTAATTTGATGAACCGTGACTTCCCTTTCAAAAAGCAATTTCAGGTAATTTTTTGCCGTAATGTTATGATCTATTTTGATCAGCCTACGAGGGAAAAGCTTGTTAAGAATTTTTCTGATTTTCTTGTTCCTGGAGGGTATTTGTTTATCGGTCATTCCGAAAGCTTGCGACGTACCCAGGACAATCTGAAATACGTTATGCCTTCGGTGTACCGAAAGAAGTGACGAGGGGGGGCTGCCCCAGAGGTGATAGTATGCTAAACAAAAAAATAAGAGTTCTCATCATCGATGATATGGCGCTGGTAAGGGATATCCTCGCAGCGGGTCTTGCCAAAGACCCGGATATAGAGGTTGTGGGTACGGCTGCCGATCCGTATATCGCAGCTGACAAGATACCAAAACTAACACCTGATGTACTTACTCTGGATGTAGAAATGCCCAGGATGGACGGCGTAGAATTTCTGCGTAAGTTAATGCCGCAGTACCCTCTTCCTGTTGTTATGGTCAGCTCTCTTACCGAAAAGGGACAAAGGATTACCCTCGATGCCCTTCAGGCCGGGGCAGTTGATTTTGTCCACAAACCTTCGAGTAACATAGACCGTGGTCTTAATGCGATGATGATGGAGTTAAGAACTAAAATCAAAATAGCATCTATCGCTAATGTATCGCATTGGAAAAGTTCGGAGAAAAGATCGGCTATCGCATCGAATATTGATCACTCAAAAGCCCTTGCCAAGTCTACTGACAAAATAATCGTTATTGGTGCGTCTACCGGCGGGACTGAAGCTATTAGATCAGTTATAACCGAATTTCCGCCACTGATGCCGGGAATTGTTATTGTACAGCACATGCCTGCAGGGTTCACGAAAATGTTTTCGGAACGGCTCAATACACAGGCACAAATGGAGGTGCGCGAAGCTTGTGACGGAGACAGAATTATAACCGGGCGAGTATTGATAGCTCCTGGCGGTAAACATATGCGTATTATACGTTCCGGAGGTATCTATCAGGTTTCTGTTTCTGATGGACCACAAGTAAACGGGCATTGTCCGTCAGTTGAAGTATTAATGCAGTCTGCGGCAACTCATGTTGGGAATAATGCCATCGGGATTATGCTAACCGGCATGGGTGGAGACGGCGCAGACGGGATGAAAGCCATGCGCGATGTCGGTGCCAGGACTCTGGCTCAGGATGAGAGTACCTGTGTTGTATTCGGAATGCCTAAGGTGGCTTGGGAAAAAGGTGGAGCAGAAAAGCTTGTACCGTTGCAAAATATCCCTGAAGCCACTATGCAATTATTAGAACAAATGAAATAGAATGGGATACTATGAATAATTTGATGATTGGTATCGGTGACTATAATGCCAGCAAAGCCAAAGGGGTAGCGATCAAAACTCTGGCACTTGGCTCGTGTGTTGCCGTTATCCTGCTTGATCCGGTGACTGAGGCTATAGGAATGGCGCATATCGCCTTGCCGGAGGCTTCCATCGATTTTGAGAAGAGTAAATCAAAGCCTGGATATTTCGCAGACACTGCAATTATCGCGTTGTATAGACGAATGGGCGAGTTAGGTTCGTTAACGAAGATACAGGATATGTACATTAAAATTGCCGGAGGAGCGAATGTTCTCAATAATTCAATGGATATTGGCAATCGAAATATTCTTGCAATAAAAAAGATCCTCTGGCAGATGGGTACCGGACCAGTTGCAGAAGATGTTGGACATAATTATAGCAGGACAGTTACCGCTTATACTGATACCGGACTAATCGAAATATCGAGCCACAGCAGAGGTGTGTGGAATTTATAAAAATATTGCAAAAGGTTAACGCTACTATGAAATCTATAAGCGATAAAATAATAGATAGAATAAAAGACTTGCCCCCGGTATCCAAGAGCTTTTTTCAAATTATGAAAATAACCGGAAATCCGAATTATTCCTTCCAGGAAATAGCACGGGTTATAGAATACGATCCTGTGCTTACGGCAAAAATCCTAAAGGTGACAAACTCGTCAAGCCTAGGACTGAAAAGAACCTTTGATTCGGTAAAAGCAGCTATACCATATTTAGGTGAAAAAACTATTATCGGCATGGCTGTCGATAGTTGTGCACACGGTTTTTATAACTCTCCATTAGATGGGTATCTTAGTTTGGAAGGTGAACTATGGAAGCATAGCATAATGACAGCCTTGATTGCCAAAGAAATTATTGTGACCGCAATCAACAGAGTTCCTGACCCTAACCAGGTTTTCACTGCGGGAATCCTTCATGACATAGGAAAAATGGTCATTTCAGGATTGTTGTCAGAAGCAGGTGTACTGGAAGCTAATGGAGTGTTGGATGTTCATACGTTTTTGGATCGGGAAGAAGCCTTGATTTCAATTAATCATTGTGAAGCAGGAAGGTTATTGGCCCAACACTGGGGTTTGCCTGAACTCTATCAGCAAGTGATCTTTTATCATCACAATCCGCAGATGGTTGATCAATGTTATGCTTCTATTGTATACGCCGTTCACTTGAGTGATATTGTCGCCATGGAATATGGTATGGGAACGGGCGTTGACTCCCTGCAATATCGATTGGACCAGGATTACAAAAACTTTTATGATATATCTACTGAAAAGTTATATGGCATAATTAGTAAAGCTGATGATGAGTATAATAAAATAAATGAGTTTTTTAAAGCTTAACAGCTGCGCTAGTATAGCTAGGTAAAAAAAGAAAGAGAAGGATAGCTATGAAAAAAATACTGATAGTTGATGATTCGGCAACGGCAAGAAGTTTTATTAAACGGTGTTTAGAAATTGTTGGTTTGCGAGGCTGCGATTTCCTTGAAGCTGAGAACGGTTTGCAGGCCCTTGAGCTGATGAACAAGAACCTAATTGATCTGGTATTTACCGATTATTTTATGCCGCAAATGACAGGAGAAGAACTCCTGAAAAAAATAAAAGCCGATCCTGGGAAATCCAATATTAAAGTCTTTATTATCAGCAGTGCCGGATCTGTTACCAAAGAGAAAGAATTACTTAGTATTGGGGCCAAAGCAGTAATCAACAAACCGATCTCCCCTGCATCTATAGCTCCTTTTATCAGAGGAATAATTATTGAATAAGGTGGTGTTTTATGTGGAATACAAATGCATCTCAACAGCAAAATAGTCCAGAAATAGTTGAACCTGTAAAAGATAGCAGGGCCTTATTGCAACAGGCTGTAAATAATATTGAAAAAATGGCTTTTTTACCGGTAAGTGAAGCTCATCTTTATTATTCAAAGATTAAAATCAAAACACCAATTAAAGGTGAAATGGTCATATTCGTGACCGAAAGCTTAGCGAAGGAGCTAACAAATAGTATATACGGACTGACAAGTGAAGATAATCCTCTTCAGAAGGAACGTGTGAAAGATGCTGTCTCCGAAATGCTGAATATTATAGCCGGGCAGTTTATGCGTACTATTCTTCCTCTTGATCAGGATTTTACTATAGGCTTGCCTATTACGGAGCAGTGTGAAGAGGTGTCCGGTACTTCAAGCATGATACAGCGTTTTTATACAGTGAATAATAATCTTCTTCCTGTTGCAATAAAAGGAAAAGAACTTATCAATTTTTTCGAAAACAATAGAAGCAGATAATGGTACTGGCTGATTAAATTTTAAATCCTAGTTTTGCTATCTGAGTAAGTAGTTTTTTCTTATTAATCGGCTTAACCAGATAAGCCTCACACTGGTTATCAAAAAACGCCTTCCGAACGTTCTGTGCATCTGCGAGCGCTGTAGTGAAAATAACTTTTACACCATCAAGACCTTCAATTCCGTGAATTTTTTCAAATGCTCTTATTTGTTTTAATACGTTATGACCATCAATTTCAGGCAGCATAATATCGAGACAAATGAGGTCGTACTTATCTCCTTGCTCAAGGGCAGTGGAAAAAACATCAATAGCTTCTTTACCGTTGGTCGATATATCAGTTTCTCCATATGGAGTTAGCAACAAACGCATCATTTTTCTGCTGGTAAAATCATCTTCTACGATCAATATTTTCATTGTGGTTCTCCCTTTATTCGATCAATCGAAATACGATTGGCATGGCAGCTGCTAGGTCATTTCCTTTAGTTTAGAAATTAATACGTCGTAATCATTGATTATATTCTGCACCATTTGTTCGAGGTCTGTCAAATTATCTGATTCGGTGGCCTGTTCAAGAGCTAAGGCAGAATCACTGAGATTACTTCCCCCGATATTACTGGATGCTCCTTTTAGTGTATGCGCTGCTATCTTGAGTGCCTTTTGATCGTAGAGATCAGCTGATGATTTTACTCTCTCTATGAGATTTGGCCCATCCTCAATAAAGGCGGCAATCACCTCCCGTACGATCTCCCGGTCACCGCCCATACGGCTTAACAGCTCTTCATATGAAAAAACCTGTACCGGTATTTGCGGTTCTGACGGGTCGGGATATCTTCCTCTATCCCCGGCATTAATCCACTTATCAAGGGTATTCTTGAAGTTTTGGTAATGTATGGGTTTCGTTAGATAATCGTTACTTCCTATAGCTATGCAGTGTTCCCGCTCACCTTCGAGCACATTTGCCGTTATAGCTATGATGTGAATATTGTTGTTAGGACTGTTTCCGGATCTAATTTTTTTTATGACTTCATATCCGTCCATTACCGGCATATGAATATCAAGGAGCAACAGGTCATAGGTTTTTCTTTCCAGTTCGGCGAGTGCATCAAAACCATTCGAAACTATCACCGGAGAATAGCCTATTTGTTCTATCATCAACTGGGCAACTTTCTGGTTTGTGGTGTTATCTTCGGCAACCAGAATGTGAATATCGGTTTTGAGAGCTTTATTTTGATTTTCTGACGTGTAGTATTGATCCAGTGCCGTTATCGCGTCCTGAGAGCTATTTGGGATATGCAATGGTATGCGAAATGTGAAAACGGAACCTTTCATCTCTTCGCTCCGAACGGAAATCGATCCATTCATCATCTCGGCAAGTTTTTTTGAAATTGAGAGGCCTAGCCCGGTTCCCTCGTACTCTTTAGCCGTGGATGAATCGATTTGTGTGAAAGGTTCGAATATTGACTCTATTCTATCAGCCGGAATACCAATTCCTGTATCTGTCACTTCAAAAATGATTACAGGATGGCTTGGATGTTCTTCCATGTGTACTGATAACGTTATCGAACCTTCTTTTGTAAACTTTAAAGCATTAACTAAAAGATTTAATAATATTTGGGAAATGCGTAAGGAATCTCCTTCTAAGGTTTCCGGTATCGCCAGATCGACAGGCAAAAACAGATCGATGTGTCGTGAACTTGCCATGTATATTATCTGAGTGTAGATATTTGCGAGCATATCCCTAACGTTAAAGACGACTGTCTCGATAGACATTTTTTCTGCTTCAATCTTTGAGATATCTAATATGCTATTTATTAATTTCAATAGAGTTTCTGCGCTGCTCATTATAGTATTTACGTATTCTTGTTGATTCAAGTTTATTTCTGTCTGCTTGAGCAGTTCGGTCATTCCGATAATCCCGTTCATGGGCGTTCGTATTTCATGACTGATGTTCGCAAGAAACGTGCTCTTAGCTCTGTTGGCGATCTCAGCGTCTTCCTTTGCTTTAATAAGATTTTTTTCTACCACAATGCATCCATATATTTGTTCTATCAGCGCGTTATTGCTCTTAAGCAATTGATTTGTTCGTTCATTAACGCGCTTTTCCAGCTCTTCATTAAGTTTAAGGATACGTTCCTGGATTTGTTTTCGTTCGGAAATATCCCGTACAATAGCTAGCACGGCTTTTTGCCCTTTATATTCTATCAACCGCGTGTTCAGCTCTACCGGAATCTTTAGTCCGTCTTTGGTGACATGTATGCTTTCGAATAGGGAAGAACCGTTTTCAAGGATTGCTTTCACTCGGGCAGGATAATTCTGTACATTTTCAGGCGGTATAAGATCTTTTGGCCCTAGAGACAATAATTCTTTTTTGCTGTAGGACAACTTTTTGCAGGCAATTTCGTTTACGTCTAAGAATTCTCCGGAAAGATCATGTATGTAGATACCATCTCCGGCATTCTCAAAAAGATTCCGGTACATTTGTTCAGATTCTCGTAACGCCTCTTCAGCATGTTTCTTTTCGGTAACATCTTCTTTGATGGCGATGTAACTTCTAATATTCCCTAGAGCATCGAAGATCGGAGCAATACTAGCCGTCTCCCAATATAGGGCTCCATTTTTTTTCTGGTTATGAAATTCGCCTCGCCATTGTTTTCCTGATTTAATGGTATTCCATAAGGATTCATAATATTCTTTGGGGTGTTCTCCAGACTTTAGTAGACGCGGGTTTTGGCCGATTGCTTCGTTAATCCCATATCCTGTCAGCTCTGCGAACTTGCGGTTAACATATTCAATTCGGCCTTCCGTATCTGTAATGATGATAGTGTTGGCACTTTGTTCTACCGCGATATTGAGGCTGAGAATGCGTTCTTCATTAAGCCTGCGATGGGTTATATCGTCAAAAGTTTCAATTCCTCCGATAACTGTGCCGTAACTGTCCTTGATAATATCTACATTCTTGCTGATAAGAAGAAGGTGTCCGTTTTTATGCCTGACTGAACATTCTCGATTATAGTAGGGTTTTCCCACATCATTATTTAGCAGACCACAGGTCTCTTTACAGGGATTATGTGAAAAAAAAGTACAATGTTTTCCGATTATCTCTTGGGCACTATAGCCGGTTATTTCTCCTGCCCGTTTGTTCCAACTGGTGATAACTTGATTGTTATTAACAGTAAAAATGGCTCCGGGAGTGATATCGTAGATCTGTTCGGAAAATTCTTTTGCCTTTTTAAGCTGAAATTCAGCAATCTCTTTATTCTTTAATGCTGTCTTATATTTATTGACTAGAGCCCTGTGTTTTTTGAACCACAAAAAAGTAATGATACCAAAAATCAGGGAAGTCGAAACCGCGGATACAATGTGTGATCTATTTGTTGTTACTGACGTAAAAAGTAATTCTTGCAAATGCTTAAAAATATCGAGGGTAACAATAAAAAATATCCCAACTAAGATAATAATAGGATGGATTCGATGCCCAAATATTTTCATGAATTCTCCCGGATTAATAGGAAATATTTGAATGACTTGTCTAATTATAGCATGAATGCGTTGGTTTCTCAGGATTAATGGTGGTTTAGATATGGTTAATACGGACCCCTGATTAATCACACACCTACGTTGACCCTGATAATTCCATTTCCTTTCCCAGAGTCATTACTTACTATATCAAACAAGCGAGAGCGTGGTAGAATAGTGTGCCATTTCATACGAGATGTCCAAGGTCCTGGAGTGAGTTGACATGAACTTAATATCTGTAGAAAAAATATCCAAATCTCAAGGAGCAAAACTTCTATTCCGAGATGCTAGTTTCGGGATTAACGAAGGGCAGAAGATTGCCCTTGTCGGGGTTAACGGCTGCGGCAAAACGACCTTGCTCAAAATACTGTCCGGTGGTGAAAATATCGAAAGCGGAACGATTATGAAAAAGCGGGACCTTCGAATGAACTTCCTGAGGCAAATCCCTTCTTATAATCCTGATAACACTGTTCTGGAACATATATTCAGCGGCAATAATCCTCAGATACAGGCGATCAAAGAATACGAAAAATGCTGTGCTGACCTTCACAAGAAAAGTAATGAGGAAACAAAAAAAAGAATGACCGAGTGCATGCAGCTTATGGATGCGCTTAATGCCTGGGACTACGAAAACGAAGTCCGATCTACTCTTGCTCAACTGAGTATCGATGACCTTGACCTTACGATGGAAACCCTTTCAGGCGGGATGATTAAAAAAGTCGCTTTGGCCCAGGCGTTGCTTGACGATTCTGAGCTGCTTTTATTGGATGAACCGACGAACCATTTGGATATCGATACGATTGAGTGGCTGGAAGACCGGCTTTTAAAGACGAAACGGACTATTTTGATGGTAACCCATGACCGATATTTTCTTGATAAAGTCTGTAGCGATATTTATGAAATCAATAACCAGAGTTTTTTCAGCTACCAGGGGAATTATTCACAGTATCTGGAAAAGAAAGCTGAAGAAGAACGTATACTGATGCGCCAAGATGATAAGATCAGGTCAATTCTTCGTACAGAGGTGGAATGGCTGCATCGTCGCCCTCAAGCCAGAGCTACCAAGCAGAAAGCCAGGACATCCCGCATTCACGAAATGCTTGACCGCAAACAGCTTCAAAAAGATGTAATGTTTGAGCTGGGAGTCGCGGGGAGAAGGCTTGGTGGCAAGGTCCTTGAACTTGACGGCATCAGCAAGTCGTTCGGTGATAAAACCATTATCAAATCTTTTTCGTATAAGTTTAAAAAAGGTGACCGGATAGGTGTGGTAGGAGCGAACGGTTCGGGCAAATCTACCCTTCTTAATCTGATTACCGGGACGCTTGCGAGGGATGCAGGAACGGTCGATAAGGGAGATAATACTCATTTTGCTTATTTTGATCAACGCAGTATTCATCTCGATGATAGTATGAAGGTTTTGGATTTTATTAAAATGTCCGGAAACTATATTACTCTGCATGACGGCAATACATTAAGCGCGACTCAACTATTGCAACGATTTTTGTTTCAGCCGGCTTGTTTCTATAACCCTATCGGCAAACTTTCCGGGGGCGAGAAAAGACGGTTGCATCTGGTTTCTTTACTTTTCGCTAACCCGAACTTTCTCATTTTGGATGAACCGACGAATGATCTTGATATCAAAACCTTGTCGGTGCTGGAAGATTTTCTGGTTGATTTTTCCGGCTGTGTATTGGTGGTTTCCCATGATCGTTATTTCATGGACCGTATTGTCGATAACCTGTTTGTCCTTGACGGTAAAGGTACTATTTCCGGCTATCCCGGCAATTACACCGACTATCTTGATTTCAAGAAAGAGCTTGATGCCGAAATCGAAAAAACGAAACGTGAAGAAAAACAGATAGAATTCGAAGCTTCAAAAAAGACAGTCATTGCAGTGAAAAAAAAGCTCTCGTATAAAGAGCAGCAGGAATATGATTCTATTGAAAATGATATTGAAAGACTGGAAGCTGAGAAAGAAACATTACAAAGTATCTACAGTGCGCAGATGTATGACCCAAAAACCTATGAAGATACCAATCGGCGACTTCAAGATATCGAAGTGTTGCTCGAAACGAAATGGAATCGTTACGAATACCTTTTACAGTTTGTTTGAAAATATATCTTCAGAAGCTCCTCAATTTTTATTGGCATTACTTGGTGTATCGAGTTGCATTTGTAAGTTTTAACCTGCTTCTGTGACTTTCTATCACTATTTTCTATTATATATTATTCGGATTATTGTGATTGATATCGTCCCCGTAATGGTGTACTATAAAGGGCTGGCGCCCATTATGTTGTAAGGAGTAAACATGGATCATTTTGATGTTAAGGAACTTAAAAACTCTGGTTCTCGAATTGTGAATGGTATTCTGGATTTTCTAGCTGAAATACCGTCAAGTAATCAGCCGAAGGTTATCGATAAACCGGAGGAAAAGTGCAGGAAGATTACTAAAGATGCATCCATTAATGCAGCGATGATATCCGGGTCATTGGCAATACCGATAGGACCGTTGGGGATTGCTACTGTTTTACCTGACTTAATATCCATATGGAAAATACAGGCACAGTTGATTGTTGATATTGCAGCAGTCTACGGCAAAGATGCTTTAATATTGAGAGAACAGATGCTGTACTGTCTTTTTAGGCATACGGCGAGCCAAGCCTTTAGAGATTTTGTAGTAAGGGCAGGCGAGCGGGTTTTTGTTAAGCAGGTATCGCTCAGTGCTACAAGGAGCTTGCTCGAAAAAATTGGAGTTAAAATATCTCAGCAACTTGGTGGAAAGGCAGCAAGTCGATGGTTGCCAATTGTAGGAGCTGCCGGGGTGGCATTTTATTCGTTTTATGACACTACTCAGGTAGGAAAAACTGCTGTAACGATCTATAAAGAAATCGTGGATGATAATAGCTCAACATCTGCAGCGGCTTGATGAGTTGAAGTGGTTTATTGCCAAACCTGCTGTAATATGGAGTTGATGTGGGCCTTGCTTTGAAATATGAGATAAAAATATAGCTTTATTTTAAGGGATAGGGAGAACTGAAATTTATTTATTCAAAAAAAATGAACCTGGGGAGCATAAGAAGTTTGCCAGGCCAGTACAAAAATCATTAGGTGCATGTCCTCGTTGCGGAGGAGATGTTATAGAAAATCAGTCGGGTTATAGTTGCAATAAGCATAATGAGAATCGTTGCGAGTTTGTTATCTGGAAGGTCATAGCAAGGAAATCAATAAACAAAACTCGTGTCCGTCAATTACTTATGTTCAAGGAAACTGATAAAATCAAAGGGTTCACCAGTAAAAAGGGTAACAAGTTTGACGCGTCCCTTGTAATAAACAGCGGAAATGTCGAATTGAAGTTCTGGTAATTGTCTGACTACTTCGATATTTTCCTGACTACCGGGGCCTTTGAATTGAAGCTTTGTCTTCTTTTTGCTCTTTGATCAATGATCCTGCCGACATATTGTTCGTGAAATGCGTCATCCAAAAAACCAACTCCCGGAGGGTCCATTGACTCGATAAGACTATCGATGATTGGTTTGTCTTCATTAAGAAATGACTCAAGATGGGCAAGATAGTCTATCCCTTGATAATTCTTTTGCCATGCAGATTTATTTATCTTTCGATATCCTGTGCATTTGTTTGCTGTTTCCTGCAGAAAGGGGATTGTTCCTTCAGAATCCTTGGCAGACAAAATGACCCTGGTTTCTCGTTTGTTTGTTATCTCTATACAGATATTTGGTGTCTTGTTTGAAGCTTCGCCTGCTGACCAGAAAGATACTGACAGATAGTTGTCATCGCCTAAGAACCAGTATCCCTTTGCAAGCCGATTATCTCTATCAACAATACGAGGCCTGAAAAAGAAATCTTGATCTTGAGACTTTCTTTTCATAAGATATTCAAAGACTTCATGATGAAGCATAGAAATTTGGAAGACCATACTAATTTTCTCCTTTTGGGTATCTATATAAGTATATTGATTATTAATTTTTGACTGTACCCTCTCTGAGAGGGAATATCTAGTTAATTAGTACCTTAGGTTTGTTGGCTCTCTGCTGAAATAAGAGAGTAATCATAGGTTTAACTTCGCATTTCCAATATGCTGACGTGGGTTTAACTTTAGCCTTATTTTGGTTTGTTCGTTTTCAGTAAGAGGTGTTCTTACAGATAATGGAAAATGCGTAATTCAGTATAGTCACTGGTCAGCTATTTGTAAAGTAGTCTTGAGTCACGCGCAGTAGTTCTAATTATAAAGAGCAAAGGTTAACAGAAATAGTTAGTGAGTTAAAAAAATAAACAGGCTAGCATCAAGTAATCATAAAAAAACATCTCCA